>RZYT01000228.1 GCA_009930195.1 Spirochaetia bacterium
ACCTCATAGGCAAGGAAGCGTCCCATACCCTCGGAGTCGAGAATGGTGGATCCTGTGATGCCGGCTTCCACATAGGCTTCCAGCACCTCCTCCAGATACTCTTCATTGTTCAGTATGAATACCAATAGTTTCATCTCTGGTTTTGCATCTCCCTTGCTGGAATGCTCTAGATGGTACCATGAGCTGTAAGGTGCGGTCAAATCCAAACAGCTTGTGCATACGTTTTGAATAATCATGCAGTTTTGGGCTTTGGGTATTGACACTCATCAAGCGGGAGCGGTAAGGTTTCGGCATGAACAGAACTATCGCAAAGGCCCATCACCATCATCATCTGAGAATGCAACCGTAGACAGGTGGGCTCTGGTACCTTATATGCAGACCTCCGCATGTCGCGGGGGTTTTTTTATACCCTGATAAGGAGATGGCTATGGCAGAAGTGCTGAGAATCGCAATCCAGAAGAGTGGCAGACTGAGTGAGAAGTCCCTGGAGATCATCAAGAACTGCGGCATCAAGTTCGGCAGTGATGCACGCGTCCTCAAGGAAAAAGCATCAAACTTTCCCCTGGAGTTTCTCTATGTCCGTGATGACGATATTCCCGGCTACATCCGTGACGGTGTTGCCGACATCGGCATCGTGGGAAGAAACGAATACGATGAGCAGGCAATCGACCTTGCGGTGCTGCGTGACCTCGGATTTGCCAAATGCAGGCTGAGCATCGCCGTCCCCATCGATTTCCCCTACACGGGGCTCTCCAGCCTTGAAGGCAAGCGGATCGCCACCAGCTATCCTCACATCCTGGGAGGCATTCTTGCCGAGCAGGGGATCAAGGCAACCTTCATCCAGGTCAGCGGTTCGGTGGAAGTGACGCCCCAGGTCGGTATTGCCGACGCCATCTGCGATCTAGTTTCCACCGGGGCGACGCTGGCGATGAATGGACTGCGGGAAGTGGAAGCCATCTACACCTCCACCGCCGTCATGATCGGACGCAAGCAGATGGGCAGTGAGGAGAAGGAGAACATCCTCAGGCGCCTTGAACTGCGCATCGATGCAGTCATGCGTGCTTCCTCCTACAAGTATGTCCTGTTCAACCTTCCCGAGGAGCACCTTGACCAGGTGGCCCGCATCGTCGGCGGCATGAAGAGCCCGACGGTCACCCGCTTGATGGAAACCGGGTGGGTTTCGGTTCAGACGGTTGTGGCTGAGGATACCTTTTGGGATGTCTTTGAGCAGCTCAAGGCCCTCGGTGCCCAGGGAATTCTGGTCACTCCGATCGAGAAGATGACCGAGTAGGGGGAACGCATGGCCTATCTAGCACGTTTTGATGTTGCCCAGGAGAGGGATCTCTCCTCAGCATTGCAACGCAACAAGACCAACTCTGGACAGGTGGGAGAACGGGTGCGTTCCATACTTGAGGCGGTCAGGACCGAAGGGGATGGTGCTCTGCTGCGCTATGCACAGCAGTTCGACCGTGTGCAATTGGAATCGCTGAGGGTAAGGGACGAGGAGTTTGCTGAGGCTGAGAAGCTGGTCAGTCCCACCCTCAAGGCTGCCCTTTCCGAAGCTTCGCGCAATATCCGCACCTTTCATGAGGCACAGTTTCCCCAGGCCGAACAGGTGGAGGTTGCCCCTGGCATAGAGCTCAGGCGCAAGGTGGTACCCCTCGGCCGGGTTGGGCTCTACATCCCCGGAGGGACGGCTCCCTTGTTCTCCACCGTCCTGATGCTGGGAATCCCAGCCCAGGTTGCAGGGTGTCCCTCGGTGGTGCTGACCACCCCTCCCGGCAAGGAGGGGAAGGTCCATCCGGCCATCCTCTATGCGGCAAAGCTGTGCAACATCAAAGACGTCTACAAGGTTGGGGGAGCACAGGCCATCGCAGCGCTTGCCTATGGGACCCAGACCATCAAGGCAGTGGACAAGATCTTCGGGCCGGGCAACCAGTACGTGACCGAGGCAAAGAAGCAGGTCAGCAGTGAGTGCTGTGCCATCGACATGCCGGCAGGCCCGAGCGAAGTGATGGTGGTTGCAAATCCGCTCTCCGATCCTGCCTTCGTGGCAAGCGACCTGCTCAGCCAGGCGGAGCATGGTTCCGACAGCCAGGCGATGCTGGTGGTGAAAGCGGGAAGCGAGGAAGGCTTTGCCTACCTCGATCGGGTGGAAGAGGAGCTGTCATCCCAGCTTGCCAAGCTTGGCAGGCAGAACCATCTGGTCAGCAGCCTTTCCAGTTCCCGTGCCTTTGTCTGTCCCGATCTGGACAGTTGCGCATCCTTGGTGAACGATTATGCTCCGGAGCACCTGATCATCAACCTCAGCGAGGCGGAGGATGAAGAGCTTGCCTCCTTGGTGGTGAACGCCGGTTCCCTGTTCCTGGGGCCCTACTCCTGCGAAACAGCCGGAGACTATGCAAGTGGTACCAACCACACCCTGCCGACCAACGGCTGGGCCCGCTCCTACAGCGGGGTGAGCACCGATTCCTTCCTGAAGAAAATCACGGTACAGAAACTGAGCAGGGAGGCCTTGGACCGACTGAGTCCCACCTTGCTTGCCATGGCAGAAGAAGAACAGCTTTCGGCACACCGCAATGCTGTTGCGATACGTTTGGGAGGAGAGAGATGAGAGAGTTGCTCAGAAAGAACATTGCCGAGCTCAAGCCGTACAGTTGTGCCCGTAATGACTTCACCGGGGAGGCGGAGGTCTACCTCGATGCCAATGAGAATTGGCAGGATTTTGTGGGGAAGGTGGATGCAAACCGGTATCCCGACCCTCTCTCCGTCTTGGTGCGCAAGGCCATCGAAGAGAAGCTCGGTCTCCCCTTTGCCAACACGCTGCTTGGCAATGGCAGCGATGAGTTGATCGACAACCTGCTTCGCTGTTTCTGCGTCCCGGCTAAGGATTCCATTCTGCTCATGCCTCCCACCTATGGGGCGTATCGTGTCTTTGCCGACATCAATGACGTGCTGGTGGAACAGGTTCCCCTTACTCCCGACTTTGCCATTGATTTCCCTGCCCTCGAGACCTTCCTCTCCCAGGAGAAGACAACCAGAAAGAGCGAAGGCAGATTGAAGGTGCTTTTCATCTGCAGCCCGAACAACCCCAGCGGCAATGCCTTCTCCTTGGATCAGATTGAGCGGGTGTGTTCGCTTTTTGATGGCATCACGGTGGTTGATGAGGCGTACTACGACTTCAGCAGCAAGCCGAGTGCGGTCAAATTGCTTGGGCGTTTTCCCAACTTGGTGGTGCTTAGGACCCTCTCCAAGTGTTGGGCCCTCGCAAGTGCCCGTGTTGGGATTGCGATTGCCAGCGAAGAGATCATTGCAGTCTTCAGGAGCATGAAGTATCCCTACAACATCGGATCTCCTTCCCAGAATCTTGCACTCAAAGCACTTGAAAAAGCCGAGGATGTACAGCAAGGTCTTGCGCTGATCAAAGAGGAGCGCAGCCGCCTTGGGACAGAACTTGCCAAGCTCTCTTGCGTGAAACGGGTTTTCCCCAGCGATGCAAACTTCTTTCTGGTGCGGGTGACTGATGCGAATGCACTCTACCACTATTTGGCCGACCGCGGTATCATAGTGCGCAACCGCAGCAAGGAGATGCACTGCCAAGAGTGCCTCAGGATTACGGTGGGCAGCAGGGCAGAGAATGACAAGCTGCTGGCAGCACT
>RZYT01000229.1 GCA_009930195.1 Spirochaetia bacterium
AGCGATATTGTGATAAGGCAATAAACCCACCTGGGAGGGCTTCTGTTGCAATCCTCCGAGAAAGGAGAGTGTCGCTTCGATATTTTCCTCATCACAGTTCACCCCTTCAATCAGGGGTAACCGGATATGATACACTTTATCACTGGAGGCAATCAGCTTCAGGTTACGGATGATCTGCTCATTGCCCACACCTGTCCATACACGGTGTCGACTGCTATCCATCATCTTCAGGTCGTAAAGAAACAGATCGGTATGGGGCATTATCTCCTGCACCACCGATTGTGCGGCATGACCGGAGGTATCAACAGCGCGGTGGATCCCCTCCTCTCCACAGCTGATCAGCAGGCTCTTCAATGCCTCCGGGTAGATCAGTGGCTCTCCGCCCGAGAAAGTGACCCCTCCTCCCGATTGATCCATGATATCGGTCTCTTTCCGTATGATCTGCATGATCTCTTCCTGTGGGATATCGCGTCCACTCATCTCCATTGCCTTTGTAGGACATGCCACTGCACACTCACCGCAGCGTGTACAACGGGAGAAGTCGGTGATCACCCCCTCAGTGGCAGTAAGGGTGAGCGCGTCGTCGGGACAGGCTGCCACACAGCTGCCGCAACCGATGCATCTGTTTTTGTTGTAGAGCTTCTCGGTGCGGGGGGCTATGCCTTCGGGATTGTGACACCATCGACAGGAGAGCGGACATCCCTTGAAGAAGAGGGTGATCCGCACACCCGGTCCATCATTAATCGAATATCGCTTGATATCAAACAGGAAAGCCATGGAGCATGCCTTAAAACGATTCGTTCTCGGTGCGTTCAATGATCTCCTGCTTCAGGTTCTCGTGCATGTCATTGAAGTAGTCACTGTAACCAGCCATGCGTACCAGCAGATCACGATACTCCTCGGGGTTGTCACGTGCTGCGATCAGTGTGGCGGTATCTACAATATTGAACTGCACATGATGACCGCCCCCGCTGAAGTAGCTTCTGATCAGGTTCCCCAATTTGACCACGCTCTCATCACTACGCAGCAGGCTGGGGAGGAAACGGAGATTGAGCAGGGTACCACCCGACTTCACCTGATCCAGCTTGGCCAGTGAACGGATCACCGCTGTGGGTCCATGGGTATCACATCCGTGTGAGGGTGAGGTGCCATCGGAGATGGCTTTGCCGGCCATCCGGCCGTTGGGAGTGGCACCCATCACATTGCCAAAATAGTTGTGGCAGGTGGTGGAGAGCATGTTGAGATGGTATTTTCCACCCTGCTTGCCGTTGGGACGTCCGTCGATCAGATCGAAGAGGTCGTTGTATACTCTCACTGCTATCGCATCAGCCGCATCGTCATCGTTCCCAAAGAACGGGGTATGGTTCAGGATCCGTTGCCGCAGCACCTCCTCACCTGCGAAATTGAGAGAGAGCACCTCAAGCATCCGTTTCATGGAGAGCGATTTCTCCTCATAGATATGCTTTCTGAGAGAAGAGAGAGAGTCGGTCACGGTTCCCAGGCCGGTACACTGGATATAGGTGGTGTTGTAGCGGGGTCCTCCGTTGTAGTAGTCCTTGCCTTTACTGATGCAGTCGTCGGTGATCACAGAGAGGAAGGTTGCCGGGAAATAACGGGCATACATCCGGTCAATAAAGTGATTTACCCGGATCTTCAAATCGATGACATGCTTCAGTTGTGCATGGAAAGCGGCATAGAGCTCCTCATAGCTGGTGAAACTGCAGGGATCACCTGTTTGGATTCCCACTCTCTTTCCGGTAACCGGATCAATGCCGTTGAAGAGCGTGATCTCCAGAATCTTTGGCACATTAAGATATCCGGTAAGCAGGTAAGCCTCCTTGCCGAAGGCACCCACCTCAATGCAACCGCTACAGCCTCCCTCCCTGGCATCCTGAAGTGTCTTACCGGAACGAAGCATCTGTTGGATATAGATATCAGGATTGAATACCGAAGGATAACCATGTCCCTGGCGAATCACCCTGATGGCGGCATGCAGGAACCGGTTGGGTGTGACGGAAGAGATATGCACCGAGTTACCCGGCTGCAGGATATGCAGTTCCTCAATCACCTCCAGCATCAGATAGGAGACCTCATTCACACCATCGGAGCCATCGGCTTTGACACCACCGATATTGATATTGGTGAAGTCGTTGTAGGTGCCACTCTCACTGGCGGTAATCCCCACCTTGGGTGGTGCCGGCTGGTTGTTCACCTTGATCCAGAAGCAGGAGAGCAGCTCTTTGGCATCATCGCGCGTCATGGTACCATTGGCGATATCCTGATGATAAAAAGGTGCCAGGTGCTGATCAAAGTGACCCGGGTTGAAGGCATCCCAACCGTTCAGTTCGGTGATGACACCCAGGTGCACAAACCAGTACATCTGTATCGCTTCCCGGAAGGTACGGGGTGCATGAGCCGGTACCCGGCGGCACACATCAGCTATCTGGTGCAGTTCGGCAATCCTCTCCGGCTTTCGTTCCACAGCTGCCAGCTCCTCTGCTTTTTCGGCATGTCTCTCACCGAGACGGATCAGCGCATCACAGGAGAGGCTCATTGCCTGCAACTGCTCCTCCTTCCCGGTAGCTTCGGGATCATTGAACCAGTCGAGCGCATTGATTGCCTCAGCGATCTCCTTCTTGAAATCAAGCATCCCCTTGCTGTATATCTTGCCGTCGAGACAGGTGTGCCCCGGAGCTCTTTGCTCCATGAACTCGGTAAAGATACCGGCTTCATAGGCTGCCATCCACTCTTTCGGCAACCTGGCGAAGATGCGGTCGCGTTGTGAACGTCCATTCCAGTAGGGGATCACCTCGTCGCGGTAAATCTCAATATCCTCTTCACTGATAAGGTAACGTTGCTGATCACGTGTATTGAGCACCCTCAGATCATCAACCGAATGGATGGTGAGCTCAGGAAAGGTGTAAACAGCCTTGGGCCTCTCACCCCTTTCTCCGACGATCAGCTCCTGTTCTCCGATATAGATCTCTTTCTGTTCGCAGATCGTCATAAAGTTCATCGCACGCAATACCGGAACCGGATGCTTGCCCTCATTCTCCCTGTAAAATGCTGTTTCGATGCGAGCACGCTCGATGGATAGCGTGGCAGGGGTAGTGATGCTCTCTTCGCGCAAGGCTCTTATGCGGTCGTTCATCCCCGGCCTGACGGTGTTTGTTGCGTAAAAGTTACCCTCCCTGTCAGCTGGTCGTTCAGGGATCATCTTCGTTGTTTTCAATTTTTCGAACATGGCAGAAATGGATTTATCTGCAGATGAGAGACTACAGAAATGCTTTTTCTCTTTCACGCTCAACCTCTGCAATTGTTTTTGCCAGCGGTTTGCCCAGAATCCTGTTCCCCTTTCCGGTGATTAGTATATCCTCTTCGTTACGTATTCCGCCAAAATCACGGTATTTGTTTACTTCGTCGAAGTGAATGAAATCGGTATTGATCTTATTGGCGGACCAGTAGTCGATCAGTTCGGGAATGAAATAGATACCCGGTTCAATGGTTAACACAAAGCCCGGTTCAAGGGTTCTTCCCAGTCGAAGTGATTTCAGTCCGAACTGTGTGCTTTTGGGGATGTTGTTGTAACCCACGATTTGCTCACCCAGATTCTCCATATCATGCACGTCGAGACCCATCAGGTGA
>RZYT01000230.1 GCA_009930195.1 Spirochaetia bacterium
ACCACCCTTCCCACCCCCTTCGTCGGAGGCGGCTTGCCAGGCCCTGGAGGCGACCGCACCATTTTCATCGGCGATATAGGGGTCACCCCATCCTGGTGGTTGGCATACTACAATGTAGCCGATGCTCCGGTGTACTCCATCTCCTTTGCAACCGAGAATGTGTACATCGACGACATCACCCAGGCAGTGCTTGCTCCTGTACCGCTGACCAATGTCACCCTGCATGTGGAGAACTACCAGAACACCTATTTGGGACAGAGTCGGGTGAACGTACGCTTCCATCAGGCAGGATATCCTTCATTTCGGTTCATTCATGCTAATGCTCCCACTGCTCAATTGCCCTATACTCTCTGGGTGGACCAAACAGAAATCCCTTACAACATTCCCTTCAGTCCCTGGCCCGCACCCATGCAAGCATCCAACTCCAAGCTCATCTCCTTGAAAGTGGAACAACAGGATTTGGACACAGCAATGGAAGGTAATTACACCACTACCATCACGGTGGAAATCATCAGCGGTATCTAGACAACAGGCTTGACAGAATGAAAATCGTGCTCCTATACTGGACCAGTAAAAACGTTTTGCGTAAATTTGCAAACTGCATATTGCCAGTCCAAAAAGGAGGATGCGCATGAAAAAAGCAATCGTAACCCTGATGATCCTGCTCTTGGCAGTCACCACTGTCTTTGCTGCAGGAACCAAGGAAGAGGGAACCAAGAAAGATGTCACACTCTCAGTCCTTTGGTTCAATGACGCCAATGAGTCGGATGTCTTTCTCAAGACCATCGACGACTACCTGAAGTCCAATCCGCACGTCAAGCTCGACCTGCAGATCGTTGCCTACAGTGAGTACGACCAGAAGCTGAAGCTGATGATCAGCGGCGGCAACCCGCCTGATATCGCCCGAATCACCACCAACACCCTATCGGTCGTGGTGGACAGCCTTGAGCCGATCGAAAACCACGTCCAGGATGTGGAAGCGGTGAAGAAAGAGTACCTGCCCTCGATGGTTGCCTTTGCAACCAACAAGGACGGCAAGTTCATCGCCTACCCCACCGAAGCCACGGCAAACGGCATGCTGGTGAACAAGACTGCTTTCGACAAGGCAGGCATCAATGTGGATGAGGTCAGCAAGACCTGGACCTGGGCAGAGTGGGAAACCATCATCGCCAAGGTGTTGGCTGCGAACCCGTCGATGAAGTACGGTCTTGCCGTAGACTTCACCCCGCACCGCTTCTCCACCCTCATGTACCAGTGGAACGGCCGCTTCCTGAAGGAAGACCAGTCGAACATCGGATTCAACAACCCCGGCACCGTTGCCACGCTGAAGTGGTTCAAGAGCCTGCATGACAAGAACCTGCTTCCCAAGAGTGTCTGGCTTGGTTCAGAGAACCCTGCCGAGCTCTTCCAAGCCGGTTTGGTTGCCGGTCACATCGGCGGCAGCTGGAACATCAACACGTACAACAAGAACGTGAAGGACTTCGAATGGAAGGCCGTAAGAATGCCCAAGGGCGCGATCAACTCATCGGTGCCCGGCGGCAAGTTCGTTGCCTCCTTCAAGGAGAGCAAGAACAAGGATGAGGCGTTCCGCCTGATGGCAGCGTTTGCTGACAAACAGCACAACGAGCTGTACAGCCGTGACACCTTCAACATTCCTTCCCGCAATGATGCAAAGGTCACCTATCCTTCCAACAGCGCTGACTTCGAGGTCTTCCTTGAAGAACTGAAGGTCACTCCGGCCTACACCGCCAACGAGTGGAAGAATACCAACCTGAGCAAGGTCACCACCTACATCCGCGAGCAGATCGTGGAAGTATTGTTGGGCAACATCACCGCCGAGCAGGCAGTGGCCAACGTTGACAGCAGGGGTGCAACCTACTTCAAGTAACAGTGAATCGGATATCGGCTCCTCCTCCATCAGGAGGGGGAGGTCGATCATCAAACAAAGCAGGCCTTGGCCTGTCCCATAGGCATCGTATGAAAGCACACACCAAGGGAAACTTTCACCAGACAGCGGCTCCGCTGCTCTTCCTGCTTCCCAACATCCTGATCTTCGCCACATTCATCATCATCCCCGCCATCCAGGGACTGCGCATGTCCTTCACCGAATGGGGGGTCTTCACCGAGCCTCGGTTCATCGGCTTTGCAAACTTTTCCGAACTGCTCGGCGACGAAGTTTTCTGGAAAACCTTCAGCAATACCCTGGTGTATTCGCTGTTCACGGTCAGCCTGATCATGGTCTATGCACTGATGCTTGCCATGCTGCTGCATAAGAACTCCCTGAAGGGAGAAAAGCTCTTCCGATCACTCTTCTACATTCCCAGCCTCTTGAGCATGATCACCGTCGGTATCGCATGGCGGTTCATCCTCGGCGATGAGATGGGCATCATCAACTACCTCTTGCGCACCATGGGCGGGGATGGGGTGCGCTGGCTTACCGACAGCAAGCTTGCGATGGTCTCCATCATCACCGTCTCCATCTGGGCCCAGGCCGGGTACTACATGGTCATCCTCATCGCAGGGTTGCAGGCCATCCCCACCGAGCTCTACGAGGCAGCCACCATCGACGGCTCCTCAGCCCCACGCACCTTCGTCTCCATCACCCTGCCGCTGCTCAGAAGCACCCTGCTGGTGGTATTGGTGCTTGCCACCATCGCCTCCTTCAAGGCGTATGAGCTGATAGCAGTCATGACCAAGGGAGGCCCTGGCTATGCGACAAAGTTCATCGTCCAGCAGGTCTACCAGGTAGCCTTCCTGGAGGACAGGTTGGGCTACGCCAGTGCCATGTCCATCGTATTGATGATCATCATCAGCCTCTTTACCGTCGTACAGTTCAAGGTGAGCGGGAAGGAGAAGAGCTATGAATAAGAAGAAAACCCTCTCCATCCTCCAGTATGCACTGCTCGTGCTTCTGGCGCTTGCCACCCTGCTACCGGTACTCTGGGTTGTCCTCTCCTCGTTCAAGCCGCAGAGCGAGCTCTTCCGCGTCCCGCTGACCTTCATCCCCAAAGACTGGACCATACAGAACTACCAATCATCCCTCAGGGCAGGGAACTTCCCCGTCTACTTCTCCAATACGGTATTCGTGGCGGTGGTCTCGACAGCTCTGACAGTGCTGATCAACCTCATGGCAGGCTATGCGTTGGCCAAGTACATCTTCAAGGGGCGGGATGTGATCTTCACTATCATGATCGCCACCCTCATGATCCCCTTGCAGGTCATCATGATCCCAATTTTCCTGCAACTGAAGAATCTGGGGATGCTCAACTCGCTGTGGGGCATCATCATCCCTCCCGCCGCAACTCCCACCGGGGTCTTCCTTGCCCGCCAGTACCTGGTCACCCTGCCCAACTCACTGATCGAGGCGGCACGCATCGATGGTGCGCGTGAGCACACCATCTTCTTCCGCCTCATCGTGCCGATGAGCAAGCCCATTGTGGCAACCATTGCCATCTTCAGCTTCATGTGGCGTTGGAACGACTACCTCTGGCCCTTGATCGTCATCACCGACAATCGCAAGCAGACGATCCAGCAGGCATTGGCGAACTTCGTCGGCCAGCTGCAGATCAACTGGTCGGACTTGCTGGCAATGACAACCATCGCCATCATCCCCGTGATC
>RZYT01000231.1 GCA_009930195.1 Spirochaetia bacterium
CTGGCCGTTATCAAACGAAGTACGCTCAAAGCAGTTCATCAAGCTTTTCAAACGTGAGGATGGCAGCTTGGAGTCGATGCTCCAGCGTGTCCATCGCCAGATCAGGAGTGTAGACCGCAATGCAACCATCACCATCGCCACCTCCAAGACGCAGGTGTCTGCCATCCACAACCAGATCGGCAGGGATGTCGGCATTTCGGTTGAACCGTGTCGGCGCGATACCTTCCCAGCCATAGCCTTGGCTGCAGCCTACATGAGTGATGTGCAAAAGGTGGGACGGGATGAAGCGGTGGTGGTCTGCCCCGTCGACCCCTTTGTGGACGACTCCTACTTCTCCATGCTCGATCGGGTCGGAGAGGAGGCAGCGAAAGGGCGTGCGAATCTGGTGCTGCTCGGCATTGAGCCGACCTATCCCAGTGAGAAGTACGGCTATATCATTCCCCAGACCCAGGATCCTGTCAGCAAGGTTGCCATGTTCAAGGAGAAACCCGATGTCGAGACAGCCAAGGGCTACCTTGCCGAAGGTGCACTCTGGAACGCCGGGGTGTTTGCCTTCCGTCTGGGCTATCTTCTGGACAAGGCCCACGAGCTCATCGAGTTTTCCGACTACCATGACCTGTATGCCAAGTATGAGACCCTGACAAAAATCAGCTTCGACTATGCCGTGGTGGAGGGTGAGACTGCCATTGAGGTGATGCGCTATGAGGGGACCTGGAAGGATCTGGGGACCTGGAACACGCTCACCGAGGCGATGAGTGAGCCTATCGTCGGCCAGGGCAGGATGGATGAGAGCTGTGAGGGTGTCCACATCATCAATGAGCTCGACATCCCCATCCTCGCCATGGGCCTGAAGGACGTCATCATCGGTGCCAGTGCCGAAGGCATCCTCGTCTCGGAACGGGAGAAGTCGAGCGCCATCAAGCAGTATGTC
The DNA here is from genome assembly GCA_009930195.1 of Spirochaetia bacterium. Classification (GTDB taxonomy): domain Bacteria; phylum Spirochaetota; class Spirochaetia; order Sphaerochaetales; family Sphaerochaetaceae; genus Sphaerochaeta. Next base: position 932 of record RZYT01000231.1, read on the forward strand.
GAGCAGATGGACCGGCCGATCATGTTTGCCGAGAAGTCCTGGGGCAGCTACCGCATCCTCGATGTCGGCGAACAGAGCCTGACGGTCAAGGTGGTGCTCAATGCCGGGCAGAGGATGCACTACCACAGCCACCAGCGGCGTGATGAGGTCTGGACGATCATCAGTGGAACGGGTGAGGTGATTGTCGACGGGAACAGAACATCAGTTGGATGTGGGGATGTCGTCCAGCTCAAGGCAGGTGCTCGTCATACCATCCTGGCCGAAACGGAGCTGCAGGTGATCGAAGTGCAGAGCGGAAAGGATATCAGCGTACGGGACAAGACCAAGCATCCGTTTCCCTAGAAGGCGCGGACTGCCCGGACGGCCAACAACTCAGACGTTTCCACCCGGCCTTGCACCCCGGTGAAAAATCCTTGTGCCCACGCACGGTCCTCATCGTAGGATGAGGAACTCCAGTATGCATACCCTTCTCCCCGGAAGGTCTCTTTCCCTGTTCTTGCAAGGTTGGTGAACAGGAGCGACAGCTCATCCTTGGAAGGCAGGAACCAGTCGTCGTATCCCTTTACCGTCAGCTCGGCACAGACGTTGGAAGCCGAACCCGAGTCCGTCGGGTTTGCTTCGAAGAGCATTTCGGTATTGGTCTTCCCTCTTCCTATGCTTGTATCGGTCTTCGCTGCTTCGCTCCCCTTGCCCCAGGCAGCCAAAACCTCGGTTCGTGCAGGAGCCGCTTCCAGATACCTCCATCCATCCGATGCTTCCCCCTTGTCAAAGAAGACCAGACCCCCGGCGGGGCCGAGGTCTCCCCCTGGTAGGAGACGGGCTGGGATGATGCGGTGGTGGTGCATCCGCTGGCAAGCAGAAGTCCCAAGAAGAGTAGTGTGCAGAGATTGAAGATAGTCCTTTTCATGCTACTCCTCGGGATGGGACGGGCTGTCGCCCGCTGCGTAGAGGATGTCCGAATAGATCATGTAGCCCCCTCGTTCACGGTCTTTCACCGCATAGGTGGCTATCTCGGCACGCTTGATGAGGGTGTTGATGTCATCGCCGTGTTCGGGATAGAGGGAGATGCCCAAGCTTGCTGATACATCGATGGTGGCATTGGGCAGCTCAAAGGGCTCCTGGAAGGCAATCTGGATCTTCTTGGCAACTGCCAAAGCGTCCCTGCGCATGCGGATTCCGTTGAGCAGGACGATGAACTTGTCCCCGCCGAGGCGAGATACCAGGTCGCTTTTGCGCAGCTGTGCCTTGACGCGGGCGGCTACGATCTGCAGAACCTTGTCCCCTGACTTGAAGCCCTGCGTTTCGTTGATGGTGGTGAAGTGGTCGATGTCGATGACCAGGAAGGCGACGAAGTCATCGGTGTAGCGGGCTTGGCTGACAGTAAGCTTCGCCTGGTCATGGAAGAAATTCCGGTTGGGAAGGCCGGTGAGAATATCCTGGGTTGCCAAGAAGGCCAACTTGTCCTCAAGCCGCTTCTGGGCAGAGATGTCCTCCGCCGATCCATCATAGTAGCAGACCTCCGCGTCCTGGTTGTACACCGTCCTCACCGTATCACGGATCCAGATGGGCTGGCCGTCGTAGCGCTCAACCTCGAAGACAAGACCATGGATGGATTCATCGCGCTCGATGATCTCCTGCCAGGTCTTCAGCTCCTGCTGGTCGACGAACATCGAAAAGTAGTTGTCCGATTTCATGACATCGAGGCTCGGTGCCTTGAAGATGTTTGCCAAGGTCTGGTTGGGCTCTCCAAGGAAGGCGGTGGTGCGTTCCATGGGATCCGGTTGTCCAGAGCCGGCAGCATTTCAGCCTTGGTCAAACGGTTCATGAAGGTCTATCGGCAGAAGGGCATCCAGTCCTATGGGCTGTCCTACATCGGTGATGCAGGCTTGGCCACCTCCGTTGCACAGATAGTGGAGCAGAGAACCGGGATCAAGCCGCTGTTTGTGGAGCAGGCTTCCCCTGTCATCGCCCTGCATGCGGGCAAGGGGTCCATCTCCCTCTCATACATTGCAAAGCAGTAGGGGATTCGGGCAGATTGGCTCAGGCTCCAATGATAGGGGCCTATGCTTGTTGTCATGCGGTATGAATTGTTCATAGCATTAGTACATAGGCATTGCATTGTGTGTACAACAGACATAGATAGTGCTATATTGGGTATGCCTATGAGAGAAAGGAGGACTAAGCGATGTCGATGAAAGCCGATACCAGCATGACAATCCGCATGAATCGGGAAGTGAAGCAAAAAGCACAGAAGATTTTTGCCGACCTTGGCATGGACATGACAACCGCGGTCAATGTATTTCTCAGGCAAGCAATCCAACACAAGGGTTTTCCCTTTGATGTAGTCCTCACTATACCCAACGAAGTGACGCTCGATGCGATGGAAGCGGCTGAGCATGAGAAGGTATATGGGCCATTCGATAGCGTCTCAACCTTGATGGATGAGCTGAATGCTTAAACCTGAATTCACGGGACAATTCAAGAAAGATTATAAGATAGCGGTAAAGCGGGGGTGTGATCCCAAGAAGTTGGAGGAAGTCATTACGATTCTATGTGCTGAGCAGCCTCTTCCCCAGTCCTATCGGGATCATCCTCTTGTCAATTCAAGAAACTTTCAGGGGATGAGAGAATGTCACATTCAGCCAGATTGGTTGCTTGTGTATAAGATTGTACAGCAAACGCTTAT
>RZYT01000232.1 GCA_009930195.1 Spirochaetia bacterium
GGGCACCAGGGTACTGATGGCCCCCACCGCCCTGATGATGATCCACAACCCCATGACCATCGCCTACGGCAACCACGCCGACATGCAGAAGGCCATCGGCATGCTGGATGAGGTGAAGGAAAGCATCATCAACGCCTACGAGCTCAAGACGCACCTGGGCAGGGCTAAGATCAGCCACCTCATGGACAACGAGACGTGGATGAATGCCAAGAAAGCCATCGAGCTGGGCTTCGCCGATGCGATCCTCGAGGATGCGAAGAAAGCGTCCAATGAAACATCATATGCATTCTCTACCAAAAATTCGCAGCTCTCGCTGCTGAACAAGATCACCGAAACATATGCACACACAGAAAACCAGGAGCCACCAGAGGAAGGCAGAGTCGCCCTTGGCGAGCTCGAAAAACGACTGAATCTCATCAAACCCCAATAGGAGAAGACACAATGGGAAAGATCAACGAAATGCGTGCACAGCGCGCGAAGACCTGGGAACAGGCGAAGGCATTCCTCGACTCCAGGCGCAATGACAAGGGCATCCTGAGCGCCGAGGATACCACCACCTACGAACGTATGGAGGCCGAGATCGTGGACCTCGGCCACGAGATCGAACGGCAGGAACGCATCGAGGCGTTCGAGCGCGAGCTGAACGCTCATGTGGGCTCTCCCATCACCAGCCGCCCCGAGAGTGCACCCAAGGGTGAACAAAAAAGTGGACGTGCCTCGGACGAGTACCGTAAGGCATTCTGGAATCACCTCAGGCGCCGAGAGAACGCACCCGATTTGCGTAACGCCTTGCAGGTTGGCACGGACACCGAAGGTGGCTACCTGGTGCCCGACGAATTCGAGCACACCCTCATCCAGGCGCTTGAGGAGGAGAACCTCTTCCGTTCGATCGCCAAGATCATCCAGACCGCAAGCGGCGATCGCAAGATTCCCATCAGTGCCTCCAAGGGCGAGGCGGCATGGATCGACGAGGAGGGAACGTATCCGGAAAGCGACGACAGCTTCGGGCAGGTGACCATCAGCGCCTACAAGCTGGGCACGATCATCAAGGTGAGCGAGGAGCTCATCAACGACAGTGTGTTCGACATCGAGAGCTACATCGCCACCGAGTTCGCCCGTCGCATCGGAGCCAAGGAAGAGGCGGCGTTCTTCAGTGGGGACGGATCGGGCAAGCCCCTTGGCATTCTCGCCTCCAGCGGTGGTGCACAAATCGGCGTCAACGCGGCCTCTGCAACCGCCCTGAGTGCCGATGAGGTCATCGACCTGTACCATGCGCTGCGAAGTCCGTACCGCAAGAACGCAGTGTGGGTGACCAACGACTCGACGATCAAGGCGCTTCGCAAGCTCAAGGACGGCAACGGCCAGTACATCTGGCAGCCTTCGCTGACCGCAGGCACCCCCGACACCATCCTGTCCCGTCCTGTGAAGACATCGGCCTACATGCCCGAGATCGCATCGGGTGCCAAGACGCTGGCCTTCGGGGACTTCTCGTACTACTGGATCGCCGACCGCCAGGGACGCACCTTCAAGCGCCTGGGCGAACTGTTCGCCCCGACCGGGCAGGTGGGCTTTTTGGGGTCCCAGCGTGTGGATGGGCGACTGATCCTCGGTGAGGCCGTCAAGGTCCTGCAGCAGAAAGCCTAAGGGAGGCAATTGATGGGATACAACACGAAGAACTACCGAGAGCAAGGCGGTGAGAAGACTGTCATCGGCGGCGAGGTGATCCTCGCTGCGAATGCAAAGGTAACCATCGATCCTGCGGCGGTCATCGAGGGGCTTCCCGCAGGGACGATCACCCCCGCTGCAAGCCAGGCTGACAGCACGGCGAACACCATCGAAGAGCTCGTGGTGGATTTCAATGCGCTCTTGGCGAAGCTCAAAAGTGCGGGCCTGATGGCCGGCTGATGGTAAGTGATTATGGGGGCATCCCGGCAGGCGCCGGGCTGTCCATCATTTCGATGAAGGAGGAAGTGCATGATCGCAAGCATCGCCATGTTCAACACCTACAGCGGCAACTATGAGGACTCTCCCGAGGCCGTGCTGCTCAAGGGCGCCTTCCTCTGTACCGCCGAGGATATCGTTGCCTCGTACCTGGGCTTCGATCCCAAGCAGCAGGATCATACCGATATCGTGTGCTCGGGGACCGGTACCAGGCGCCTGTACCTACGCGCACGCAACATCACCAGTGTCGGAGAGCTCACCGTGGGAACGGCTTCTGTGGATACCGCGCAGGTGGAAGCCTGCGACGATCATATCCGCTTCATCGACCATGGCGCCAAGTTCCCCATCGGCGAGGACAACATCCGCCTCAGCTACCGTGCGGGATGGGATGTAGAGCAGATGCCTCCTGTGATCGTCGTCTCGATCCTGCGCATCGCCACGCTCATGCTCAGCGAGACCGGCGGCAACATCGGCCTGACGGGCAAGAGCTTTGCCGACAACAGCCGCACGTTCGTCAACTACAGCAACTACCGCAAGTACCTGCAGCCATTGGACAGCTTGCGCATCCTGGGGTTCTGACATGTTTGAAAGACGAAAAAGGTACAGCACCGAAAGCATATCGGTAGAGGCCGAGCTTTCCGAGGCCCTCACCTACCTTGAAAGCCTGGGGGTCAACCGGCACAAGGCGATGCGGCGCATCCTTGGCGGCATAGGGCTTGCAGCAAGGGCGCAGGTGCGCAAGGCCTATAAATCACAGGGGCTCTCCAAGGGAACCGGGGCGCTGTACAAGAGCATCAGCCGCCGAGTGATCCGTAGCGGCAAGGCCGTCATCGTGGAGGCCAAGGCCGACTCGAGGAAGAACAAGGTCTTCTACGGCTACGCGCTGGCCAAGGGGTCCAGGATCACCGCCAAAGATGGGGAATATCTGACCTTCCAGAAGGACGGCAAGTGGGTGCGCGTGCACTCGGTGAAGCTTCCCGAGCGCGATTTCGTGGCCGCCCCGGTGAAGAAATACCTGGGCACTACGGCCTTCAAGACGAAACTGGACCAGCTGGTCCAAAGGGAAGTGGCGCGCATCGAGAAGGAGAACACACGATGAAGACAGAGATGCAGGTGCTCGAGCAGCTCAAGGCGGTGATCGCCGCTGATTTGATCGGATTGCAGGAGGGCGAAGAGGGAATCTCAATCGAGCACTTCGATGAGAAAAACATAGAGATCGACTTTCCCGATGTGGACGCCATGCGGCGCCCTGCGATGCTCTACATCCAGCCTGATTATGAGAACCTCGAGCCTCTGGGCATGAGAAGCGACCTGGCCACCATGCGCGCCACCGTGTTCATCCTGTGCAAGGGTGCGCCCAACGCGATCCTGGTCAAGCGTGTATTCGCGCTCTACAGCGCCCTGTACCTCTTGGTACGGAGCGATCCGACCCTGGGCGGCTTCATCGAGGATGCGCGCATCACCGACATGGACTACTACCCTGCCGTCACGGCAAGCTCAACGGTCACGGCCATCGAGGCAAGCATCGATTTGCAATGGTCCAAGGAATTTTAGACACCGACAAGAGAGGAAACGCTTATGGCATTTTACACAGGAACGGGATCGCGGCTGCAGGCAGGCAAGGAAAGCTCCTTCGCCCAAGCTGCCAGTCCCACCACACTGGTCGATCTGACCAG
>RZYT01000233.1 GCA_009930195.1 Spirochaetia bacterium
ACCGACAGTGCCGTCCGACTCACCCACCTTCCCACCGGCCTGGTTGTCATTTGCCAGGATGAGAAGAGCCAGATCAAGAACCGTGCGAAAGCTCTCAGGGTGCTCAGAAGCCGTCTCTACGACCTGGAAGAAGACAAGAAAAACCGTGAACGGGCCGAGGCCCGCAAGAGCCAGGTAGGGTCAGGGGATCGCAGCGAGCGTATCCGCACCTACAACTTCCCCCAGAACCGGCTCACCGACCACCGCATCAACCTGACGCTCTACAAGCTTGAGCTCATCATGGCAGGGGCTCTCGATGAAGTCGTCGAAGCACTGAAGATTGCCGCCGGCGAGGCTGCCCTGAAGGAGAGCTGAGATGGCTGGTATGACCGTCCAGCAGTGGAAGCGATCGACTGCCTCCAGACTCATGGACGGCTCGGTGGACCAGAGTCCGGATCTCGACGCCCGCCTGCTTTTGCAGAACGTGACAGGTCTGGACCATGTCCAGCAGATTCTTTGCTCAGACCAAGAGCTCACAGAAGAAGAGCTTTCCGCACTCGAGACGTTGGTGTTGCAGCGGCTTGCCCATCGGCCGATGGCCTATATCCTTGGATCGAGGGAGTTCTATGGACGGGATTTCCATGTGGATGAGCGTGTGCTCATCCCCAGGCCCGACACCGAAATCCTGGTCGAGCAGGTGCTTGCCTTTGCCGGGAAGCTGAACAAGAGCAAAGATCTTTCCATCATCGATGTCTGCACCGGCAGCGGGGCCATCGGGATAACCCTGGCATTGGAACTTGGGTGCCAAGTCACCCTCACTGACATCAGCGCCGCTGCCCTGGAGGTGGCAAAAGCCAATGCAGAGCGTCTGGGAGCCAAGGTGACGATGCTTCAAGGCGACCTGCTCTCCCCAGCAGAGGGAAAGTATGATATCATCGTCAGCAACCCCCCCTACCTGACCCAGCTCTGGTGTGATCAGGTGTCAAAGGAAGTGGCCTGGGAACCCAGGCTTGCCCTTGACGGCAGGGAGGAAGATGGGCTTGGCCTGATCCGGACGCTGGTACAGCAGAGCACCGAGCATCTGGTCCAAGGTGGTGCCTTGTTCCTGGAGTGTGATTACCGACAGGCGCCCGGCGTGGCGACCTTGCTGGGCGAGCATCAGTTTGCAGAGGTCGGCACAGCGCGTGACCTTGCGTTTCTTGAACGGGTCGTTTGGGGGGTTCTTGCATGTACGAGCAGTTGATAGAACGATTCATCCAGAAAGCTTTCAAGTACCCCAAGGCCGACCAGGAGAAGATCCTGGCTGCGGCAACCTTCTCTGCGAGCAAGCATGAGAACCAGAAGCGTGCAAGCGGAGAGCCATACATCATCCATCCCTTGGCAGTCGGAGAGATACTCATCCAGCTGAAGATGGATGCCGACACCATCTGCGCAGGACTGCTCCATGATACGCTGGAGGATACCGACACCACCTATGAGGAGCTGACTTCCATCTTTGGGGCCTCCGTAGCCGATATGGTCGAGGGCGAGACCAAGATAGCCAACCTCAAGACCATGAACAAGAGTGTGCAGGAGGCGGAAACCATCCGCAAGATGTTCTTCGCCATGAGCAAGGATATCCGGGTCATCATCATCAAGCTGGCCGACAAGCTGCACAACATGCGCACCCTTCAGCACCTCAACCCTGAGCGTGCTCGGGAGATCGCAGGGGATACGCTGGATATCTTCGCCCCATTGGCCGACCGGTTGGGCATCTCCTGGCTCAAGGATGAGCTGGAAGACCTGAGCCTGAAGATCCTCAAACCCGATACATTCAACTACATCCAGGAGTATCTGCTCAGCAAGAAGAGCGAGCAGAATGCCTACCTCAACCGTATCGAGAAGTCCATCTATCGCGCCTGCGGCGATGCAAACCTGAGCGATGTGCTGGTTACCAGCCGGGCAAAACACACTTACTCGGTCTATATGAAGATGAAGAAGCGCAAGAAGGAGATCGATGAGATTTTCGACATCCTTGGGGTGCGCATCCTCTGCAATACGGTGACCGAATGCTACACCATCCTGGGTGTGGTGCATCGTCTGTGGCCCCCGATCGAGGGAAGGTTCAAGGACTACATCGCCATGCCCAAGGCGAACAATTACCAGAGCCTCCACACCACCGTCATGGCCTTGGACGGCAAGCTGCTGGAGATCCAGATCAGGACCAAGGAGATGCACTCCACCGCCGAGTACGGCGTTGCCGCCCACTGGAGCTACAAGGCAGAAACCGGCAGTGACAGCGGATCATGGTCGAAATTGGACAATGAGCAGTTCTCCAAGATCATCAGCAAGCTGAAGACCTGGTCGAACGAAATCGAGACCAGCGAGTCCTACATGGACGATATCAAGGGTGAGTTGCTCAAGGACACCATCTATGTCTTCACCCCCCAGGGACACATCGTGGAGTTGCCGGCAAACGCAACCGCCCTGGACTTTGCATACCAGATCCATACCGAGGTCGGAAACCACACCACCGGGGCGAAAGCGGACGGATCCATCATCCCGCTCAATGCTCCGCTGAAGAATACCCAGGTAATTGAGATTCTGACCAGCCCGAACGCCCGGCCGCACCTGCAGTGGCTGCGCTATGCACAGACAAGCAGTGCACGCAAGAAGATCAAGGCCTGGCTGAACAAGTATGATGAGAACATTCTCATCGACAAGGACATCATAGCCAAGCGCAAGGAAGCAGAGCCGGCACCCAAGCAGGAGTCGCCCCAAGCCCCACCACCGAACGCCGATGGCGATGAGATCGTTCGCCAGGTGTTCGATGCCAAACGGATGAAATTCCGTGTCGGTGATGAGAAGAATATGATGATCCACATCGCCCAGTGCTGTTCTCCGGTACGCGGTGATGACATCGTCGGATACATCAGCCGAGGACGGGGCATCATCGTCCATAAGCGCGAGTGTCCCAACCTGAAGAACATGAGTGAGGTGGTCGATCGTTCCATCGAGGTGGAGTGGGAGACCGAATTCCCCAAGCTTACCAAGCGCTTCAGCGTCACCAGCAAGCGGACCTATGATCTCTTCGGAGAAATTGAGGGGGCGCTGCGCAAGTTCAAGGGCCACCTGATCGAAGGCCGGCTCCATGATGACGAGGAAGGCAAACTGATGGGAACCTTCACCATGGAAGTGGAGAAGGAAGAGGATTTCAAGAAGATCATCAAGAGCCTGAAGACCATCCCCAGCATCAATACCATCTCAGAGGTGAAGTAGCCTACTCTTCCAGGACCCTGAGCACCTCAGGAAGCAGTTGCTTCTTTCGTGAAAGCACCCCGGGAAGGTTGAAAATGCCTTCCCCGATTTTCTTGTAGGCAAGCTTGCGCTCAATGATCGGCATGCTGGTCATCAACAGCACGCTGCTCTCCTTCACGACGTCCGTGATCAGGAACAAAGCCCAATCGAGGGAGTGGGAGTGTTTGACGTTCTCCAGCTCAGCAAGGTAGGCTTCCTTGTAGTCGTCCACATCAGAGAGGGTGGTGACTTCGCACTGCCCGATCCCGAAGCTGACGCCCAGCTCCTTGTAGTGCTTGAAGTCTGCCTCAAGCATCTTCTTCGGATCCTCCTTGGCAAGCGAGGCACCGCTGCGGAACAT
>RZYT01000034.1 GCA_009930195.1 Spirochaetia bacterium
TAATCTGATCCTGCAGGGTCATTTCCTGAGCAAGCTCACCCGTATTATTCTTTTCCATTGTCTCAATTATTATCTTTTCAAATTCATGCCTACAAAGTCAGCCGGGTAATCAGTCTCGATGATATCCGGATTACCCGCGATCTCATTTTCATAGGCTTCGATTCTCGCTTCAAACGGTTTCACCTTGTCGGCAGTAGGCGCGATCGCTATCATGCACATCACGCCATGGCTGTGCAACAGATCATACACTTCCTGTTGTGCCGGATCCATCGTGTACTTCACGTACGCCATGATGCGGTTCCAGGGTATCCCCGAGTTCTTATAGGCCTCGTACATCTCCATGTTGCTGATCTCGCAACAGAACATGACGTTATCAACCCGTTCGTAATAGTAGAGGCACTCCTCGAGCGAGCGCACGGAGAGCATGATGTTGTGATACTTGCTCCACTTCCCTTTCAGGTTGTCAACATAGAGTTGCCAGGGTATCTTCTTGTTATCGAAGTTGAAGACAGTCTTATCTTTTCCCCACTCCAGGACCTCGTCCAGCGTGGGAATCTTGTACTCCGTCACGTTGCCCTGCCTATCTTTCAGATAGAACTGCTGCAGCTCAGCGTAGGTGTAATCCGACACCTTCCCCGTGCCTGTTGACGTGCGATCGAGCGTCGCGTCGTGCATCAGCACCAGGATGCTGTCCTTGGTCAAGCGAGGGTCAATTTCGAAGAAGGAGGGAAGCAATTCCAATGTTTTCTCAAAGGATGGAATGCAATTCTCGGGATAACCCTCGAGCATGCCGCCCCTGTGGCCGCTGATGATCACATCTTTGTCAGGCGAGTAGCTGAAGTACTCCTGAAGTTGCTCCATGCTTTTGATATGCACATGGTTTTTGTTCGTCGTGCAGGCATGCAAGCCCACGACGATGCTTAGGGCAAAAAAATTAAATAACAATCTCATAATTATCAATTTTTAAATCTCTTGTCTTCTGATTTGTTCCTTTATGGATGCTACACGCCTGGCCGACACGCTGAACTTCCTCACCCCGCACTCCAGAAGAGGTACAGTCGCGAGAGGATCCGAAGCCATCTCTCCACATACCGAGACATCAATGCCATGCGTTCGCGATGCGCTCACGACCATCGACAGGCTTTTCAGGATGGCACCATGGAGGTGATCACATGCCTTCTCTGAGTAGGGGTTGTTCCTGTCAACGGCAAGGATATACTGCGTCAGGTCGTTGGTCCCGATACTGAAGAAAGCGACAGCCCGTGCGAAATCGTCTGCCAGGATCACCGAGGCGGGTGTCTCCACCATCATGCCGGCCTGTAGCTTTTCATCGAATGGCAGCCCCTCACTCCTTAACTCTGCTTTGCACTCCTCCAGGAGTGATGCGGCGGAGGTATACTCCTCGATCGAGCTGATCATGGGGAACATCACCCGCAGGTTACCCACCATCGAGGCGCGCAAGATGGCACGCAGCTGTATCTTGAAGATCGCGGGATACAAGAGTGAATGGCGTATTCCCCTGATTCCCAGGAGGGGATTCTCGCCTGCAACGATGGTTGAGTATGGCAATTGCTTGTCAGCACCTATATCGAGCGTACGCAATGTGATGCTCTTCCCGTTGCAGGCCCTGGCACATGCAAGGTATATCGCATGCTGCTGCTCCTCGTCGGGGAAATCACTCCCCCGCATGAAGATGAACTCCGTACGCAAGAGACCGATGCCGTCGGCACCGCGGGCGATGGCTTCTTTCACCTCCTCGAGGCTTCCCGCGTTCGCTAGCACCTCTACCCGGGTGCCATCCCTGGTGATGGCCGGCTCCCTGTCCACTTCAACCTCTCCTCTTTTCACGGTGAGGTCCGCAAGCATCTCCTCCTCGGGATCGATGAACACCTCCCCGCTATCCCCATCGATGATCACCATCTCATTGTCGGGGATGGCATCGATGCTACCCCCTAATCCCAGCACCAGGGGTATCCCCTGATCCCTTGACAGGATAGCGATGTGGCTGCTCTTGCTCCCTTCCCGCAGGGCGATTCCCGCCAGCTTCTGCCTGTCAATCAAGAGGGTATCCGACACCAACAGGTTGTCGGTGATGAGGATGCTGTTCTCCTCCATCGGGGAGAAAGGATTCTCCTGGTTGCTTGTCAGCGCAAAACGCAGCTGCCGCCCTACATCAACGATATCATCGGAACGGGAACGGAGGTAGTCGTCTGCTATCCCGTCGAACAGGGAGCAAATCTCTTTCACCGTCTCCTCCACTGCAGCCAGGGCATCCATCGGCCCCTGTTTGATCCTGGCAATTACCCGATGAGAGATATCGTCCAGTATTTCCAGGTGTGCAGCAAAGATGGGACTCTCGTCAAGATGTGATGACAAGCGCTCCTTCACGAGCAATCTCGCGCCTGAGAAGCGCTGGGCCTCAAGATCCTCCTGAATGGCACCCGGCTGGGGATCGATTGCCGACTCACCGGATGGTGATCTGCTCCCAACCCTGAAGCACCTGCCGGCCACCCTGCCGGATGAAGCCGCTATCCCAATTATCTTTCTCATTGACACATCTTCTCAAAAAAGGTTGTCACCTCATGCATCGCATCTTCACTGTCTTCCCCTTCAATCTTCAGGTTGATCAAGCTCCCTTTCTTCAACCCCAGTGTGAGCAGTGATATGATGCTCTTCGCATTGGCTTCTTTCGATCCGGCTATCAGCGTGATGTTGCTCTTGTATCTCTTTGCCATGGCAGCCAACTCTGCTGCCGGTCGGGCGTGGAGCCCGTTGCTCTCGTTTATAGCAATAATTGCTTCCTTTATCATGTAATCTCGTTATATTTTTGACAACAAATTGTATATGTACATTTTATCTTCCGTTTTCTTCACCTCTTCCAATATCTCCTCATCGCTCAAGATGGTGCTCAACGAGGTGAGGATATCCATATGCTTGCCATCAGTGCCGGCTATTCCGATCACCAGGTAAGCCTTCTCCCCGTCGAAATCAACTCCCCCGGGGTATTGTATGATAGAGATGCCGCTGTGCATGATATGCTCGTGCGATCCCGAGGTACCATGTGGTACGGCGATGCCCAAGCCGATATAGGTAGAGATGATTTTCTCTCTTTCCTGCATCTTCTCCACGTATACCTCTTCCACGTAGCCACCTTCCACCAGCAATTTTCCTGCCTGGCCAATGGCTTCCTCTCTTGTCCCGGCCGACGCCCCGAGGAGGATCATCGCGGGAGTCAATATCTCCTTCGATGGGGGTGTCAACCGCCTTTCCAGTTCATCCAGTGCCGGATCATCCAGGAACTGTTTGATGATGATGATCTCTGCCTTGGGGTTCTTTCGCGATACCCGATCGAAGAAGATCGATTGGCATACAACGATATCAGCATCCGGAGGGATGTTTTCAATGGAGCTGTTGATCACCGTGATCCCTTTCTGCTTGATCCTGCCCCTGAAGTTGGTTGCTCCCATAGCACTCGAGCCCATTCCCGCTTGACAGGCAAAAACGATTTTTTGTATGCTCCCCTGTTGGGTCCGCTGATTCTTCAATTTCTTTATTTCATCCTGTGCCTTTTCCAGCGATTGAACACCCTTGCCCTTCACAAGGAAAAAGGCAACCAGGAAGGAGACCGCTGCCGCAATCACAATACCCAGGATTACCTGCAAGGTCATGCCACGTGGCGACATGGCCGCGATGGTAATAATGCTTCCCGGTGAAGCCGCTGAAACGAGCCCGAACCCGGTAAGCTGGTAGTAGGCCATCGCGCTTGCTGATCCGGCGATGGCTGCCACGATCAACACGGGGCGCATGAGTACGTAGGGGAAGTAGATCTCGTGAATCCCGCCAAAAAGCAAGATGATGCCAGATGCCGGGGCTGTTTTTTTTGCGATTGCCTCACCCCGCAACATGTAAGCGAGTAAAATCCCGAGGCCGGGACCGGGATTGGCCTCCAGTAAGAATAGCACCGAAGAGCCAAGTTCACGTGCCTGCTCTATACCCAGTGGTGTTAATATCCCATGGTTAATGGCATTGTTCAGAAACAGGACCTTCGCCGGCTCAATAAATATCGCTACCAGGGGTAGCACCCCTTTGTTCAACACGAACTCAACACCGGAATTCAGCAGGCTCGTTAAACCAAGCATGACCGGTCCAATGATCAGGAAACCGATGATTGCACAAGCCATGCCGAGAATACCTATCGAGAAGTTATTGATCAGCATCTCGAAACCCGGTTTCACCCTGTTCCTTGTGAATGCATCAAACTGTTTTATCACGAGGCCGGCAAGTGGTCCCATTACCATGGCACCAAGAAACATGGGGACATCACTGCCTTCAATCACACCGATGGTCGCTATGGTTCCCATGATCCCTCCACGTATACCAGTGACATTACTGCCGGCGGTATATGCTATCAGCAGCGGCAGCAGGTACCTGAGCATGGGAGCCACGAGCTTCGCCAGCTCTTCGTTGGGCAACCAGCCTGCCGGGATGAAGATGGCGGTGATCAATCCCCACGCGATAAATGCCCCGATGTTGGGCATGATCATCGCGGATAGTTTGCTTCCAAACGATTGGAGATGTCTGTGTAATGAATTTTCCATGCGAAATAGCTGTTATATGTTAGGGCAATAATTCATCGTTTCGTTCTCCGGTTTTCGCCAGGAGCTCGGCCGAGGGATGGCCGTGACACCGGGAACGAAGGTACAAACTATTTTTATACCTCGCGTTGCAAAAAGGTGGCAATCACTTCATAAGCCTCCACCATCCTCTTGTTCAATGGCGAAGAGGCCTCAACACCCGATATTTTTCCGATGGCAGTGGCAAGCCCTTCCTGCCGTATCATCTCTTGCATCTGGGAACTCTGGTGATCTCCTGCGATGTGGAAATGAAGCGCGGCTCCTACCCCCAGCAATAAATTGTCGATGGGCAATCCATACTGGTGAGCCGTCGTGAGTGGTGATATGAAGCGGTCGCCAGCGGAGAGCTTACGCAGGGGATCGCGGCCCACGCGAGTCACCACGTCATTCAGGAAGACGTTGCGAAAACGATTGATGATCTTTTCACAATAAGCGGCATGCTCATCGATGTCCAGCCCGAACTTGCGAGCCAGTGCCGCTCCACTTTCATGCATGGCGGCACGCGTTATCTTGAGGATACAAGGATCGGCGATGCTCTGATCAATTGTTTCGTACCCTTTCAGGTACCCCAGGTAGGCGACGATGGCATGTCCGGTGTTGAGGGTGAAGAGCTTGCGTTCAATGTAAGATGAGAGGTCATTGACCCTGTTCACCCCTTCAACATCAAAGGTGCCCTTGATTTGGCTGTTGTCAACGTTCCACTCGTAGAAGCGTTCCACGCTGACATCCGCAACAAGATCCGTTTTAACCGGGGGCACAATCCTGTCGACCGAGCAATCGACAAAGCCCACCCACCGGTCACAATATTGCTCACCCTTGTCAGACAACAGGGCCAGCACCTCTCTCTTCAGTTGGCTCGTGGCCCTCACCCCGTTTTCGCAGGCGATGATGTTGAGAAAAGACTCCTTGTCGCGCGCGGCACGTTCCTCTATTCCCCTGGCGATCACCGGAGCGATCTTAGGCAAGATGGAGAGACCAACAGCAGTCGTGATGATGTCACTTTCGCTCACCTCCTCAACAAGTAATGGGTTGGAGGTATCAATTGCCGTCACATGATCAATCTCGAAGCTCTCCGGTGCATGATCGGTTATGAATACCGTGTAACGACCACGCTCTGTCAGGGCATTGATCATCTCGGTGTTGATATCCGCGAAGAGCACCTCGTATCCCGATTGCCTTAACAGGGCACCGATGAAGCCCCTTCCTATATTTCCTGCTCCGAATTGTATACTTTTTTTCATGCGATTGTGTCCACCCTGAACAGCCGGTTGGACTTTCTGCTGATTATTCACTTGTTTATTTTTTTATTCATTAAGAGAATGCGGTATCTGCTCCACTTTAAAATTATATTTACCAGAGCCTAATTTAATAATCATTCTGTTGCCTTCAATTTTCATTTCATGTAATCCAGGTATCCCTTCGATAAAAGAATTCCGGCTCCAAATTTCCTGGTTACTTTCTGACAACCTGACCTCATTGTTAGAAATGTGAAGAGACAGTGTAGCTCTACTATTTGCAGGAATATGAACCTCATGGAATAGGGTGTTGCCCTCTTTGCTCCAATTGGAAACTATATTTCCTGAAACTGTTTCTATTGTAGCAGAGACAGAAGTAAGCCCATCAGGTATATATGGTTTAATCAGGATATCCTTGTAGCCCACTGTTGTTTCTCCTTCCATTGGAGACTGAATCCCACCCAAGAATTTGTAAAAATATTCGGTCACCGTGCCAAACATTTGATGATTGAGCGAAGCCCTTGCGTCCCAATCCTCCGGGAATGTCGTGGATCCGTTTTCTAACCAAAAACCATAGCTTGGATAGGTTGTCTGTGTAGCCACCTCGTATGCCAATTGATTTTCACCTCCCTGAACGAGTACCGGCCACAAGTATTTGGTGCCGATTATTCCTGTGTTTAGATGAGTCTCCCTGGCTCTGATATCATTCGTCACCGTCTCAAATACCTTGTCCCTGTAGCCATCAGGTATCAAATCCCCGACCAAAGCAACCAGTTGATAGGTCTGGTATGCTTCTTCCGTTCCAAACAATCCCGATTCCTCGTTAAAAAATCGCCTGATAAAATGCTCTTTTATTGTGTCAGAAAGATTCCTGTAATACCTTGAGTCTTCATCATATCCCAATGTGGAAGCAATTTCAGACAACAGGACACAATTATTGAAGTAGTAAAAAGTATTCACCACACCACGAATAGGACATTCTCTTTGACCTGGTACACACCATTCTCCCAACGAATACCAATAACCATCAAAAAAATCGATGATATAGGGTTCTCCCGGGTCTTCATCCTTTGAACCTAATTCTTGTAAATAGGCTACATACTGTTTCATATTGGAATAGTGTTCTGCCAGGATTCTCGTATCGTTATAATAATGGTACATCCACCACGGAATCAAGATATAAGCACTTCCCCATGCAACACCTCCACCCATTCCACCTACCAGCACTGGAGATGTGTTTGGTATCCTCCCGTTATCCTGTTGCGCATCCTTCATGTCATTGACCCATTTCGTGTAAAAAGAGGCCATGTGGAAATCATGCATCGATGTTTCTGCGATCACCTGTCCGTCGCCGTTATAAGCACCTTTCTCACGTTGAGGGCAATCAGTAGGATAGCTGTGTAAGTTCCCTTTTTGCGACCAGAGACCTACCGTATGGATCTGATTTAACAAGGGATTTGAAGAGGTAAAAGTACCGTTTCGTTCCAAAGCCGACCCTGCAACCCTGCCTTCAATTTTCAGATGCTCGGGGTTGATGCTGTCGCTGGTAACTACCTCTATGTAGCGGAATCCAGTATAAAAAAAACTTGGTTCATACGTTTCCACTCCACTCCCTTTTAAGGTATAGTTTGTAAGCGCATTTGCATGGTATTTAAACTTCGTACTGATTTTGTCAGTCTCTTCTAATTGCTTAGGAAAGAGTGAGTCACTCAGCGTTTCGGCTCCACGGATACGAATAACCTGTCCGGGTTTGCCTTTTACTTCCAATCTCCACCACCCGGCAATGTTTTGACCCAAATCATACAGGAAAACACCGGGTGCAGGATTGGTATGGGCAATGGGGGTAATTGTTTCCGATACTTTCATCGGGGGCATCAGTTGTGATTTTAATTTTCCCCCGGGGCCATCTATTACCGATGCAAATTGCCATTCAGAATCATCAAAACCAGCTGTAGTCCAGCCTGAAGGCTCTCTCTCGGCAACATAATCTTCCCCTCCGTAAAGACTGTTGTAAGTGATGGCACCATCACCAATTTTCCATGACTCATCACTCGAAATGATTGATTGTGTACCATCCTTGTATGAAATCACAATCTGCAAAAATAGGGAAGGATTGCCGTGTGACTTCGCTGAATGCCAGCTCCATCTATCCGGGACTTTTCTCATGTTCCATGCTCCATTTCCCAAAATCACCCCAACCGCATTCTTTCCTCTTGTAATATCAGATGTCACATCATAGGTAGAATACAATACCGTTTTCCTGTAATCCGTTATTCCCGGGTCCAGAACATGGTCTCCCACCTTGTTGTTGTTGAGGTATACATTGTAAAATCCTGCGGCCGTTACGTACAATATGGCTTGTTCTATTGGATGATCGACCTCAAATTCTTTTCTGAGATATGGGCTTTCATGAACAATCTCATCCTCTGCTGTAATCCATTTGGCCTGCCATTCATTTCCATCCAATATTCCGGTTGTAAATCGTGCGATCTTGCTGTGCAAAGATTTCTCCGAATCAAACCAGACAATCACTTTCCAGTAATAGTTTTTATTGCTTTCAAGTGTTTTACCCTCATATTCAACATTTACGTTTCGGTTGGAATTGATTATCCCTGAATCCCATACAGTAGTGCCCTCATCACCCATCTTTTTCTCGCTTTCGCTAACGATTATTCGATAGGCTACCTGCATCACGTCCCGTTCTTCGGAAACAATCTTCCATGAGAATCTCGGTTTCCGGATATCCATTCCAACTGGATTGTTCAAATACTCCACCTCTAATTCATCAATAACGGTTGTGTTACTCAAGGAACAGGATGTGGCAATCAACAATAACAGAGAAAGGGTGATGGTTACAACAAGAAGAAGAGTTTTAGTTCGCATCATCGATTATACTTTTCATTGATATTCTGGTTGATGTTCAATTGATGTGGAAAAGAAGTAAGAGTACCGATATCACCTGTTAGAAACATGGGTACTCTTACCGAATCATTATCACTCGAATGGATAATGCACTTTTGCCTATTTCATGATCACGATGTCATCCAATAGGAAACGTGTTTTGTTGGCTGAAGCCTTGGCATAATCAGAAGCAAAAGCGATCCTGCTTGTCGGTGTCACACCGTTCAGCTCCACTTCAAAGGTGGCAAAATCACCGTCTGCATCCAGTATGGATACCCGTTTTTCGCTGCTGACCGTCACTGACGATTGGTTGGTGATCGCTCCCTTCTCATTGAAGGTGGCCCCTTCCACGACCTGTACCAGCACATCCTCACAATAGGAAGTATCCCCCTCCTTGTACATGGCAGCCCTGAAACGGACCTTGAGTGTTGTAGCACCCGTAAGTGAGGAGAGTTCGGGAGTGTAGAGGGTAGCACCCGCTTTGCTACCTCCCATCTTTATGTAACCGGGACGCGTGGAGGTGTTGCCATGCTTGCCCCAATCCTTCATGCCTGCACCTTCGGTATAAGCCACCGAGACGTTACCCCCGTCAAAGACATTGAACTCGGTGGAAGTATTACAGGTTGCCTGTCCGTTGGCGGGATCTACCGGATTTTTCCCCACGGCCTTCTCCCAGATTGCTCTTCCCGGACCTGCCCCTCTCGTGTAGCCGGCAGCATTGTAAAGGATATCGCCCCCATGTATGAAGTTGGAAAAATCCTGGGAAAGGATCACGTTTCCTCCAACCGCCGGGGCATCCGCAGCCGTGGCGAATTTATATACTCTCGATTGCAGGTCACTGCTCACATCGGTAATCCGCACGAAATAGTCCTTATTCGAATCCAGGCCGGAGAATGTGAATCGTAACGGCCTCGTGGTCGTGTTGAACAGGTTGGCAGGAATTTCTTCCCAGCTGATGTACAGGTCGGTACAGGCCTCATCGTTGAAGAGCTCCAGGGTGCAGATATTGGAGATTTCACTTTCCAGCTCCATGAAATCGGTGAACGACCAGGCAATGGTCAGCGTAGAGGATGAGCTGGCAATGAGTTTCACCTCAGTAATTTCAAAGTCGGGATCCACAATGCCATAGGCAGTCATGATGCGCGCACTCTGCTCGCCGTCCATCAGATAAGACCATCTGGAGACAGCCGAATAGGGGAAATTGGCTCTCACCCTGGCATAATAGTTCTCACGTCGCGACAAGCCGGTGAACTGGTAATAATCCTCGTCGGTGGTGGTGTAGGTAACCAGGGGATAATCGGAGTCGGCTGTATTGAGCAGTTGCACGGTGTAGGATGTGGCACCCTCCACAAAGTCCCAGGCCACAGTGATAGAGTTGGGAGTGTATTCCAGCAGTTCCACATTGGCGGGAAAATGATTCTCGTGTGCCGTCGATATCTCTGTCTCCCTGTCATAATCACAAGAAGATGCGACCAGTGTGAGGAGCAGGAGCGGCAGGTACAATAAGATATTTTTCATACGATTATATGCTTGTTAGGGTGCATGAGACGCGCTTCAGTCATCTGCCCGTGTGAGCAGGAGGCTCTGGCGCCTCTCATGCGGTTTGGTTTGACTAATAAGAGACTACGATGTCATCGATATAAAAGCGGCCAGCCTGAACGGCATCATTCTGCACCCAGTCTTCCGGGAAGGAGATAGACAGTGCCGACTCGTTGGTGGCGTTCTGCACGATCACGCTGAACTCGACCCACTTCTGGTGTCCGATCACGAAAGGCACATAGGCCCTTTGCGTCACGTTATGCACGTTCGAGATGTTGATCCCGCTAACTCCCTTGGGGTAAAGGCCCAGCATGATCCTGTCCGGTGCGGGATCGTTGTAGGTGGCACCCCTGAAGGTTACCAGCAGGTCAACCGTCACCCCGTCGGGGATCTCCAGCCCGGGGGTGATCAGCGAGCCATACTCGCTGGCGGTGGCACTGGCTGCACCAATCTGGATGTAGCCCGGACGCATGTAGTTACGGAGTCCCATCCAGCCGGTCATCTTGATCTCGTCGTAGAACGACGCATTGTTGCCCCTGATGGTGGAGGTGACCCCTGATCCATTGGCACCGTTATCACCTATCGCACATACTTTGGTCTCGTCGCTCATTGCCAAATCAGCTGTCGCGTTGACGGAAGTGATCCCTTCCCTGTTACCAATGCAGTCACCGCCCCACTTGAATTCATCAAACGATTTGGTGAGGATGGTGCTTCCTGATCTTGAAAGAGAGCTCACGGTGCCCAGATCCTGGTTATCAAGGGTCACCTGTACATTCACCACACCTTGATGGGTAGGAGTGCCGGAGATAGGAATGACAATAAAGCCGTCACCCTCTTCCACGATCGCCACCTGCGACTGGTTTACAGACAGACCCTCAGCCCCTTTGCCCGACAGGGTTGCACTCATTGTGAATGTCTCCTCACCGGTAGCTTTCAGGTATGGAATCATGATGTAGGCTGTTGAGGCGTTATCCACTTGCAACAGACCGTCAACAGCCATCCTGGCACCATTGGGAACAGTAATCCACTCGAAGAGACCATCGCGCTGGAAGATTTTTATCTCCACGTCGCTTTGTCCCGACCCGTTCAGTAAGATGGATCCTTCTCTTGCATCACCCACGTTGCGTTCGCAGGTGATTCTGATTTTCTGGTACTCTTCCGGGTTACCGGTTCCGGTAGCAGGATCAGCCTGTATCCAGGAATATTCCGCCGGGATGGTCACACGCCATTCACCGGTTGCACGCACCGTGAACTCGAGGGTCGACTCGGTATAATCGAAATGCAACTCTTCGAGGTTTCGTTTCAGAAATTCTTCACTGCTCTCTTCACAGCTCACAAAAAAGAGCATTGCCAGAAGAGATGCGATCATTATTGTGATGTTACGTATATTCATCGTGTTCTATATTAATAAATGGTTCTTTTGGTAGTTTCTCAATACAGTTCGGAAGTAGTATAGACATTTCCAAAGGGGTCTCTCGCCTCAATCCTGAAATTGGCATCCGATGCTTTCCCGTTCAGCCGGCCCAGGTAGAAATGATTCGACGACTTGTCGAAAGTCGAACCGACCGCTTTGCTCAACAGTTCCAGATGGTGATACAACACCCAGTAGTCTTTGCTGCTGCGTTGTGTCATGGTTCCAATCTCCACACCATCCTGAAACAGTTTCACATCCCAGTTCTCATCCGCATTCCAGATGTTGGCCACAATCCAGCCGTCACCGGTCAGGCTCAGGTTGGGAGCAAACGCATAGGTATATTTGCCGGCGGGGCCAAACACCTTGGTGGCATCATAAGCCCTCATCTGGAAGTCAGCCGGTTCGTTCGTCCCTTTGTAATACCAGTTCTTCATGCCGTTTCCTTCAATTTCATACACGCCATATCCGTTCGGGGTGCCATCGGCACACCATTCTGAATTCCACCATGCTCCACATGCCGCACCATGCACATGCTCATACACCGTCTTGCCATTCACCTTGTGCAGGTAATTGATCTGATAGTGTGTATGGCCAATCATGATGTGGGCTTCGGCATAGGTAGACAACAGCTGCAGCACTTCCGCGTGATAGGAGCGGTGGTCACTTGAGCCGCCCGCCCTGAAAGGGATATGTGTGTTGAGGATCACCATCTTCTCCTTTGAGACGTGCGAGAGGTCCTCCTGCAGCCATTTCCACTGATTGTCGGTGAACCCGCCGGTATACTGTTGTTTACCGGTGTAGATCACGTTGTCCATCGAAATGATATGGACATCACCCCTGTTGAAGGAGTAATCGGTGGGTCCAAATTGCTGCTGGAATCCTTCAACTGCTTTTTCCTCATTCTCAGCTGTCTCCAGATGGTCATGATTCCCGATCGTCTGAAAGAAGGGCACCGCTTGTCCGGCCATGCTGCTTTTCATTGCGCTCCACAATGCGGGAGAGTCGAAGATGATGTCACCCAGGGTGATGGCATAGACATGATCGAACCTGGCTGCCTCCCGATTGATGTCGGGGATGGTCTCAAACTTATATCTGTTCAGCTCGTTTTCATTTCTGCACTGCGGATCGGACACACAGAACAAGGTGAACTCATTCTCCACCGGTTGCTTCTCCACTGTAAAATCGTGACGGATCAACTTATCCTTCGATGTGAGTGGTTCGTAGAACTTCGGATGGTTGCTGCCGTCGACCACGATCTTGCAGTCCGCCGGGGTGCTGTAATAGACAAACTTGGCTCTCCTGTTGCGTACCAGCTGGTAGACACCATTCTGGTCGGTCTTGCTGGTAGTGAACCCATCGGTCACCACCACATTGGCTACCGCATTGCCCTGCTTGTCGGTGATAAGCCCATACAAGGTGGTAGCAGCATCCAACCGCGTGTTGTTGACCACCACTGCCTCGTTGTCGTCATCCACGGGTGGCTCCACGGAGGGGGTATCAGTCGCACAGGCGAACAGGGATAGAATCAGGAAGAATAACAGGTATTTATGTTTGATGATCATAACTCGTTGGTTTGAAAAACTGGTTTGAATTGCATCTGCAATCGTCTACTCCCCTTCCCAGAGGTAATTCTGAGTCAGGTTGGGGTTCCGGGTAATGGCATCGGTAGGGACAGGACGCAGGTATTTTTTCTCGCTCCATACCCTGTTGTAGTTCCACACCAGGTTGTTGTCCGCATTGATCGAGAAAGTCTGGTTGCCACCGCCGGCTGAGAGCGGAATCGAGTTGATCGTTTCCACGCTGCCAATCTTGAAGTCGACAATACCATCTCCATTGAAATCATATTCAGCATTCCTGTTGGGAATATAAATGCCTGTCCATGATCTCTCACTGCTATTCAGCAGTTCACCCATGTGCCAGCGCATAAGGTCCTCCCAGCGGAGCCCCATCTCGAGGCAGAGCTCAATGCCACGCTCCCTGCGTATCTCCAGGATCCAGGGATCGGTGATGCTGTTATTGAAATATTCCATCATGTAAGGATCGGCAGTGGCCGGTACAATCGAGGTGACGCCTGCCCTGTTTCTCAGTAATGCGATCGTTCTGTTCCACTCGTTCGCGCCCATTTGTCCCAGCTCAGCCTTTGCCTCGGCATAGTTGAGCAGCACCTCGGCATACCGCAGAATGGGAAGCGAGTTCCAGCTGGTCGAGCTGGTCAGCACGTTGCTGTTGTCGATGCTGAACTTGATGGGCTGATAGCCGGTACGGGTGTTGAGCCAGCTGGGTGAATAGAGTTGCGTCACATTGCTGATGGTCATCTTGTACTCAGGGTTGATCACCGTCTGTTTCATACGGTAATCCCTGCCATTGAACTCATTCGCAAACTCGGTGGTCTTGTACCCGGGTTGTTTGGTGAATGGGGTTCCGTCGAGCATCAGGTAGGTGTTCATGAAGCGTTTTGTCAACGATGTCTTGTTGCCATAGGTCACTGAATAATAGTAACCGCTCAGGTTATGGTAGGTCGACATGTCAGCGTTGAACTGGCGTCCCCAGATCACTTCGTTGGTTTTGAGATCAGCACTCGTGAAGAGGCTGCGATAGGTTTTTTGCTTGTCACCATCCACCAGCGAGTAGATGCCGCTGTTCATGATCTCCTCCGATGCGGATACAGCCGCTTCCAGGAACTTACGGATGTTGGCATCGCGATCAACCCACGGGTTACCGGTCGAGGGATCCACGGCGTGGTATTTGCGATAGGTGCCCTCGAAGAGCGCTACCCTCGATTTGAATGCCAGCACGGTCCACTTGCTGATGCCGGTACTCTCGGCCCTGTATTTCTCCGATGGCAGACAGTTCTGTGCCGCAAAGTCGAGGTCTTCCATAATCTTGTCCATCACATACTCGCGTGAATCGCGTGCCTTGTAGAGATTCTCCAGGTCGCTCGACTGTACCACGACATCATAGAAGGGAACCGCACCGAACGTCTGTACCTTGTCATAATAAAACCAGGCTCTCCAGAAGCGTGCCACGCCCTCGAAGTGGTTGTATACCTCAGGGCTCACGTTGTTCTTCGCGTTCACCATGTTGGTGAGGAAGTAATTGATCTGTCGCAGGTTGCTCCATGAGCCCTCGGTCCATTCCCCCTGGTTACCCGGTGACACGTTCCCATCGGGACGTAACAGGTCATGAGGGATCTGTGTCGCCACATTGTCCGCGTTGATATCATTCGTATTGTACCCTATGGTGTTGGCCGACGGAGTCATTCTCTGCTGGAACCCATTGGCGTAAAGCACCAGGTCAGACTCTTTCTGAAAGAAGGAACCGGCATTCACCGAGTCATATGTTTCCCTGTCCAGGAAATCATCACAGGAGGTGACGACCAGCAGTGTGGCAATGAAGAGTATTGTTGTATAGTATATTTTTTTCATAACTAATCAATTTTAACCATTAATCAAAATGTAAGATTTAACCCGAATGTTACATTTTTCAGCATCGGATAGGAGTATCCCTGGCCTGTGCCATTCAGTCCTCCGGAGGTTGATGCTGCGAAGTCGGAGTCGCCCGATTCAATCACCTCGGGGTCGAACATATCGGTATGTTTGAATAATGGAGAGTAGGTGAACAGATTTTCGCCTGCCACATATACTTTCAGTGCTTCCAGACCGATTTTGCTACAGATATTCTTGTTGAAGCTGTAATCAACCGTGATGTTTTTCAAACGGACGTAGGCTGCGTTTTGCAGGTAGTGGGTGTTCTCCCAGGTGAGAGGTCCGTCATTTCTGTTGGCTGCGAGCGATACACGGCGCGACCAGTAAGGATCTTTGTCCATGTTGGTCACCACCCAGTTCTCGTCCGTCTTATCGATGTTGACAATGTTATCTCCCGTTTGTGACTTCATCAGGAAGTTGTAGGCACGGTTGTGCTGTCCCCAGAAGAAACCGGTCTCGGTCCAGGGATACCAGTCTCTCTGTCCCACACCCTGGAAGAGCATCGACAATCCGATGTTGTTCCAGTTACCGGAGAGGTTTAGGCTGAAGTGGTAACGGGGCGACATGTTTCCGATGATGTCCATGTCACCGTGACTCTCGAGGGTCCTGTTGCCTTTGGTCATGATGCCATCGCCATCGATGTCCACGAAGCGGAGGTCACCGGCATATGCTTCAAACATCTCACCGTTCTTGAAGAAGTTGTAGGCGGGGCCATTCTTTGCTTCTGCGTTGCTGGCATAGAGACCCGCGGTGCGGAAGCCCCATATCTCGCCAATCTCCATGCCCTTGTAATAGGTCGTCAGGTCGCCCGTCTCGTTGAAGTACTCGGTCACCCAGCTGCGGCTGTCCCACATCATACCCCTCACGGCATAGTTGAACGGTTTGCCACCCAGGATGAACGAATCTCTCCAGTTCACGCTCAACTCCCACCCATCGGTTTTGAGGCTGGCATAGTTGCCCCGGGGTGCTACGCTGCCCAACACATGTGGCAGGTTGGGACCCACGGTGTAAAGATCGTCGGTATTGCGTCGGTAGATATCGGCTACCACATTCAAACGGCTGTTCAGGAATTCCAGGTCCAGACCGAGATTGTAGGTCACCACCTTTTCCCAGGTGATGTCGTCGGGGATGAGGGAGGGAGCACCTGTAAAGGGAGCATTGGTGCCGTTGATCAATACGGATGACTTGCTGATCGACATGGTTTCGAGGTACTGGTAAGGCGAGATGTTCGCATTGCCGAGTGATCCGACGCTGGCTCTGAACTTAAGGTTGTCGAGCCATCGATCCGTCGATTCCTTGAACCAGGGCTCTTCCGAGAGTCTCCATCCGAGCGATGCGGAGGGGAAGAAGCCCCACTGCGAGTT
>RZYT01000234.1 GCA_009930195.1 Spirochaetia bacterium
CCTTCCTCAATAGCCCACCCAAAATCCTGGCTCATCCCCATGCTCAAGGTGGAGAAGTCCATGGCAGGGAAGCGGAGCTTGGCTTGCTCGGCAAGGTTGTACAGTGCGGCAAAAGCCGCTCTTGTTTCGCGCTCGCCTGCTCCCAATGGTCCGATGGTCATCAGACCCCTGACCGTGAGATGGCGATAATCAGAGAGTTTCTCCAGTGCAAAAAAAAGCTCATCCGGCGTTGAGAATCCACTTTTCTCACGATCGCCGAGTGCAGTCTTGTACTCAAGCAAGATGGGAAGCGGCCGGGAGAGCAGGCTCTCCAGCTTCTCTGCGAGTTTCACGGAATCGACACTGTCGATGGCATCAAAGAGAGAAACCGCTTTCTTCGCCTTGTTCGACTGCAGATGGCCGATAAGGTGCAAATCCATGCCAACAGGTCTGGCAAGGGGAAACTTCTGCTCTGCTTCCTGCACTCGGTTCTCTCCGAACAGAAGCTGTCCGCATGCAAAAAGCTCCGAGATGGCCTCATAGGGATGAGTTTTGCTCACCGCCATCAGCTCAATCTCGCCTGCATTTCTCCCAGCCTTCCCTGCGGAGAGGGAAATGGATTCGAGAATGGCCTGCCAACGGCTGTGTACATCATGCATGATTGTTTCTCCTTTCACTGAGCTTCTTCCGGATGCGCAGCCTCTGCTCTCTTCTGAGTACTCTACCCTCCCTCGCTCTCTTCTTCAACACCTCAAAGAGCTGTCGCTTCTCCTCGTTTGCACTGGTAATGGAGGGGAAAGCATCCAGGATGCGCTTGCTTGTACGCTCCAGGCGTTGCCGCAAGACCTCGCGCTCACTGTCAAGACGCTCACGCAAAGTCTCCAGGCTTTCTGTGGCCTTGAGCTTGGAAAGCAGGTCAATGCGTTCCTCAATCTCCCTGACCTTGAGCCTGAAGTCGGCAAGCTGTCTTTGGAAGGCAGCCATCCTGAAGATGGAACTGGTGGTGTCGATGCTGATGACCAGAAGAATCAGGCGGGCACCCACAGAGAGCACTGGATCACTGAGATGGGTGAAAAGGCGTGCAAGGAAGGGGTGTATCACATAGATGAGACTGAGGCTGAGCAAGCCGAACAGCGTGGAATTGAGGGCACACACCCTGCCCCGGATATTCAGCGGATAGGTCGAATAGTCCCAGAGCTTTGCATGAAAGAATACCTCTAGCAGATAGCTGGTCAGATATTCAAGCGCACTGGTTCCCACTACCGAGAGAAGAAACAGGACCAAAACATTGTCAGAGAAGCGGGAAAAGGAGAGGAGAATCAAGAGGGCACCAAACCCATAGATGGGCAGATAGGGTCCATGGAGAAAGCCTCTGTTGACCAGACGCTTCTCGCCTATCGAGCAGTATACCACCTCGACAATATAGCCAAGCAGTGAGTAACAGAAGAAATACAGGATAAGTAGGTCCAATGTCATGGATAGAATCCCCCTGAATCCACTATACGCATCAGCTGTATGGGTGGCAATACAAAAACAGCGCACCCTGAAGGTACGCTGTATGACCGGAGAGGGATTTGAACCCCCGACCAGTTGCGTGTAAGGCAACCGCTCTCCCGCTGAGCTATCCGGCCGACATTCGTGACCGTATCACAAAGCCAAATGTGATGTCAACCACACCCGAGCAAAGACTGAAAGGTTTGTACATCAACAGGCTTGTGGTAGAGATAGCCTTGCAGGTGATTGCACCCGAGTCCCACCAGATACGTTTCCTGCTCCTCGCACTCAATGCCCTCGGCAATGACTTGGAGTTGCATGCTCTTTCCCAACTGCACCAAGGTGGAGAGGATCTGTCGTGAACGTTCGTTCTCGGAAAACGTGCGTACAAACGAGCGGTCTATCTTCAGGATATCCAAGGGTAGATGATAGAGCATATGCAGCGAAGAGTAGCCGGTACCGAAATCATCCATGAGGATGGTGAACCCTGCCTTCTGCAATGCTTCGACTACCTTGCACATCTGCATCGGATTGTCGATGTAAGCCGATTCAGTCACTTCAAGCTGGATCAAATCGGTCGGCACGCCATACTTGGTCACGATGGCAATGATGCGTGATACGATGTCACGACTGGTCAGATCCACCCGTGAGAGGTTGAGCGAGATGGGAATCGGCTCAGTTCCTTGGGAAATCAATGCAGTCTGGAATTTGCAGATCTGCTCCAGAAGGTACAGATCCAACGTGGTGATGAATCCATACCGCTCAAACACCGGGATGAATTGGATAGGTTCGATGATGCCCCGCTTGGGATGCAACCAGCGTACCAGGGCTTCGCCGCTTATGATCTTCTTGTCCGGAAGCTGCATGATTGGTTGCAAGTAGAAGGTGAACTGCCCGCTCTCCAAGGCCTGATGCATCTCATTGAGCACTTCCTGCTCATTGAACGTGTCGGAGCGGAAAGACGGCTGATAGAATGCATAGCCCTGATGATAGGTGTTTCTGCTCTCTTTTGCTGCAGCATAGGCACGGTCCAGCAGTTGGCTCACCTCCATCGTTTGGTCTTCGATCTCATAGAGACCGAACACCACGGTCAAGGTGTATCCTATGTCGGCACTGAGCTGTTTGGTATTGATCACCGTGCTGAGGTTTTGCACATCACACAAGCGGGTGGGCAAACAGGCTGCAAAATGGTCAGCCTCAAGATGGGCATACAAACCCTTGTTTTGGACAAAGGACCTGAGATCCTTGGCTATCCACTGCAGTACCTGATTGCCTGTTTCAAAGCTGAGCAGCTCATTGAGGACCGAGAAACGCTCCACATTCCAGAACACCATGACATAGCGTTCAGCAGGATGCGCATCCAGCAGACGACGGGTCTCCTCATAGAAGCGCTGACGGGTGTAGAGACCGGTGAGCAGGTTGTGATTGAGGGCGAAGCTGAGTTGGTCAACCGTCTTCTTCATCTCCTGCTGATTGGCCATTTCCTCGGTAATGTCATCAAAGAGCAGGCTGAAGGGCTCTCCCCTCCCCACAATTCCCACCTGGCGGAACATGATGTCACACCACAGGCTCTCTCCCGTGCAGGTCAACAGGCGCAGCCGGAAGGACCTGTGTTCCCCTCCCAGACTCTGGCTGTCGATTTCCCGGATCAGGATCGCCCTATCCTCAGGATGGAATATCTCCATGGAGTTTGCATCCAGCAGCGATGAAAGCTGTACTCGCTCATAGCCAAGCATTCGTGCCAGGGTTGCATTCACATAGTGTATCGAAAGCGTATCCGTCGTTCGTTTGCAAACTGCAATGCCCTGCAAGCCTTCCTCAACAAGATTTTGCATCCTTCGGTTGATGGCAACCAGTTGCCGCTCCAGGCTCGTATCCTGCAGAGTCAGGGTCACCACTTGGTCTTTGCTGTAGCAAGGACCCAGATGGCAACTTACTTGCAGGAACTTCCCCTTTTGGGTTTCCAAGAGATAACTGGCATTTCGCTCCACATTGAGCTGCAATTTTGCAAGTCTCTCCAGGAGCTGGTTTCTTCCGTTCTCTTCCAGCCATCCCAGGACATCAGCATGCAACTGCTTTTCATCGAGGTCGAGCAAGGTGTGTGCCATCCTGTTGGA
>RZYT01000235.1 GCA_009930195.1 Spirochaetia bacterium
CAACACCTTGCGAAACGGCTGGTTCAGGCTTTTCTGGATACCCTCCTCGATCAGGCGAATCTTTTTCTCCCCAAACCCACTTTGGTCTGCAAGGGCTTTCCGGTAGTCGAGACGATAGAGGTCGTCCACATCAGTGACCAAACCCCGGTCGATGAGAACCGCAGCAGTCTCCGGGCCAAAGTTCTCGATGTCCATCCCATCCTTTCCGATGAAAAACTCGATGCGTCCTTTCACCTGCTGGGGGCAGTTTGGATTCGGGCAGAAGGTATGAGCGCCTTTCTGTACCAAGACAGTGCTGCACACCGGGCATGTGGTGGGCATATGATACGTGCCCTCCCCACCCTCAGCTTTCTCGATAACCCGTTCCACAGCAGGAATGACATCCCCGCGACGGCTTATTTCCACACTGTCGCCAACCCCCAATTCCAACATGTTGATGTAATCCTGGTTGTGCAGGGTGATGTTGCTGATGGTCGAGCCTGCGACCTGTACCGGCCGGACACGTGCCACCGGGGTCACCCTTCCGGTACGACCTACTTGCACATCGATGGCGAGCACCTCGGTCTGGGCCTGCGGGGACTCGAATTTGTAGGCCATCGCCCACCTCGGATGATGCTCGGTGTACCCCAGCAACTCCCGGAACGAGAGCTCATCCACCTTTGCCACCAACCCGTCGATCTCATAGGCAAGATCCCTTCGCTGTTTGGTATGAGCATCGAGATAGGAGGCGATATCCGCAAAACTGCCGGCAAAGCCGCTCAGGTTTGCCTCCTCCAGTTTCTGCTTGGCAATCCTCGCATCCTGGGTAAAGTAGGCAAGGTTCCCATTGATGCGAAACCCATAAGAAGAAAGCGCCGAAAGAATCGACAGGTGATCCCTCAGCTGGGTGTCGGACTCCCAGAACCCCTCATACACGAATATCTGAAGCGGAACCTTGGCGACCTGGCTGCTCTTCACCCGCCTGATCGTACCTGCAGCAAGATTGCGCGGATT
Source organism: Spirochaetia bacterium (assembly GCA_009930195.1). GTDB lineage: Bacteria > Spirochaetota > Spirochaetia > Sphaerochaetales > Sphaerochaetaceae > Sphaerochaeta. The sequence goes on from RZYT01000235.1 coordinate 994, forward strand.
TGCAAAGGGAACCTCCATCTGCTCATTGAGCAGGGCAAAGGAGGCCTTGGGAAGATACACCTCACCGCGCACAGCCAGCGTCTCCTTGGTGGGGATGCTCAAGGGAACCGATGAGATGGTCCGTACATTCGCCGTCACATCATTGCCCACAGCACCGTTGCCGCGGGTAACCGCCCGTACCAGCACCCCTTCCTCGTAGTAAAGTACGATGGAGATGCCATCGATCTTCTCCTCGATGACGATTCCCACCTGCTCATCCAGTTTTGTCTCGGTTTTCTGTATCCAGGAGAGCAGTTGCTCGGAGGAGTAGGACTTGTCCAGGCTCAATACGGGAATGGTATGGGCTACCTCAGGAAAGTCGGCATCGAGATCACTGCCTACGCGTTGTGTAGGAGAGTCAGGGAACCTGAGCTCGGGATGCTCCTGTTCAAGATGCTGCAAACGATCGAAGAGACGATCATATTCCAAATCACTGACTTGCGGACGATTGTCCACGTAGTAGGCCTTCTGATACTCACTGAGCTGCTTGATGAGGGAGCGCACCTCTTGCTGGATTGCATTCATGGCTCGATTGTACGGCCTTGGAAGCTGTGTGGCAAGCTGGGTTTGCGGCATCTCTCATTGCTTCTGGGGAGCGTCCATGCTATCTTTCTACTTCAGAGAGGTAGGCAGGATGGCAGAGAAAAAGCCCTCGGCGGGCAAGGTGGCGATGTTGCATGGACTGGTGATCACCTCCTCAGTCGATGCAGGAAGGATTGAGGAGATCACCCTGCCCGAGCTGGACAATAATTTCATTCTTGTCGCCACGAGAGATATCCCGGGAACCAATCGGATACGGGTGCTCGACAGTGCAGTACCCCTTTTGACTTCTTCCTCCATCTCCTACCATCGCCAACCGGTATTGGCGCTCTTCGGCTACGATAGTGAATCGGTCCAGCTCAAAGCCAGGGAGATCAACATCTCCTACCAGTTGCCGGGTAATACCCAGGGTCAGGAAACGGTCATAGAATCCACCCCGTATACGTATCGCTACGGAAACCTCGAATCTGCAATCGCCGAGCCAGGTTTGGAGACCCTTGAGCGGACCTACCGTTTCTCAGGATCCGAGTACCAGAGCAACACCCTCACCAGAATCAATGTGGAGATGGAAGAAGACATCCTGCACATCTACACCCCCACCCAGTGGCCCAGCCATGTCAGGGAGACAGTAAGTGACACTACCGGCATCCCAAAGCGCAAGATTGTGATCCACAGGCTCCCCTTCTATGCGCCCCATGATGAGATGCTCCTCGCCCCTTCCTCACTCTCTTCCCTCGCCTCCATTGCCTGCATCAAGGGACAGTGCCCGGTGGAGTTGTTGTGTTCCATTGAAAGCTCACGACCTGAGCTGACCATCAAGCGCAAGACCTGGTACCTCTCTGATGGGCACGTACATGCTGAGGCCATCGAGGTCCAGGTCAACCAAGGGTGTGAGCCTATGTTCAGCGAAGAGATGAGCAACCAACTCATTGCAGGCTTGGTCCCGCTCTATCCGCTTGCCGCACTTTCCATTTCCATCACCTTCCATACCAGCAACACCGCCCCGGCACACTTCTTCGGGGACCTAGGGTACAATGACGCACTCTGTTCCACTGAGACACACTACAGCGCCCTTGCCAAACTGACCGGTTACAATCCCCTCACCTGGCGACTGAAGTTTGCAGCCGACAGTCCGAGCCACAGCCAGGCCATCCGCAGTGACAAGTATGCAAAGCTCAAGGAGCTGATCAGTTCGGTAAGCGAACGATCGGATTTCCAACGCAAGAGTGCCGCCTATGAGATGCAAAAGCAGATGCGGGTCAAGCTCTCCACATTCTTCAATTACAGCAGGGGCATCGCCTTGGCCTGTGGAGCCGGAGTCAGCGGGTTCAGCAGTGAGTGCCGATCGCTTCCCCAACAGCCGGTTCAGATTACGCTCAACCCCAACAACAAGGTGGAAGTGAACACCTCCTTCTACCGCAACGGATCCAGTGCAGAAATCTGGCGCCAGATCATCTGCGAGGAACTGGGAGTGGCAAAGAGCGACATAACCTTTCTGGAAGAACAGAAGGAGATGCTCGACAGCGGGCCCTCGGTCCTTGCAGCAAACAGCGGGAGAATGCCGATGCAAGTGCAGAAAGCCTGTACCCAGATCAAGGAAAAGCGATTCGTCCAGCCCCTGCCCATCTGCGAGAGCGTTTTCTCTTCCCGCCAAGCATCTGCGAAAGGATCCCTGTTCTTCAGCAACAGCTATGTGGCCGTCGCCTTGGAGTTGGAAGTCGACTCGGTCACCCTCCAACCGCTTGTCCGCTCGGTCTGGACCTCCATCTCACTCGCACGTATTTTCAACGAGCAGGTGCTCAAAAGCAAAATACGCCACACCATAGTCACCACACTTCGGGAAGCGGGAGCCCTGCTTTCCAACCGAAGCAGCTTTGACATCGACATTGTGATAAAAGGTGAGGGAGAGCAGATCTCTTCCTCCATAACCAGTGCCCTGAAGGGGGTGGTGAGTGCCGCCTTCATCTC
>RZYT01000236.1 GCA_009930195.1 Spirochaetia bacterium
CTCTATGAGGATGACAACCAGACCTTGATCGAGTTGCTCAATGGCCGTATTGATGGAGTGCTTACCGACAGGATCGTAGGTCTGAACGCCATTGCAGCCCTGGACGAAGGGGATACGCTCACCTTGGTCGGTTCGGTGCTCCGCAGTGAAGTCATGGCCATTGCCTTCCACAAGGACAACACGGCCCTGAAGGATCAGGTCAATGAGATTCTCTCATCCATGTTCGCGGACGGTACGATGCGTGCGATCAGTGAGAAGTGGTTCAACGGCGAAGACATCACCGTCGAGTAAGGGAGCATTCCAGCCATGCATATTCTACCCTGGGATCTTACTGTCATCCCGTCGAAGTTTTTCCTGTTTGCAGAGGCTGCCCAGTACACCCTGCAGATAACCTTCTTCGGGATACTCGTTGGTCTGCTCATCGGCTTGGCGGCCGCCCTTGGCCGCCTCTCCAAGCACCAATGGCTTTCAGTCATCTGCAAAGCCTACATCTTCCTGATTCGGGGAACACCGCTTCTGGTGCAGCTGTTCATCGTCTACTACGGATTGACGAGCATTGTCACCATTGCCCCGATTCCCTCGGCCATCATTGCCTTGGGCTTCCACAATGGTGCCTACATCGCCGAGATCTTCAGAGGTTCGATCCAATCGATCGACATCGGGCAGATGGAAGCGGCAAGGAGCCTGGGTATGCCCAAGGCCAAGGCGATGCAGCGCATCATCCTGCCCCAGGCATTCAAGCGGGCGGTGCCACCGTTGGGCAACCAGCTGATCATCGCACTGAAGGACAGCTCGCTCGCATCCACCATCGCTGTCCCCGAGCTCATGCTCAAGGGAAGGCAGATGGGATCATCCTCATTCATGTACATGGAGATGTTTCTCATCGTCGGCATCTGGTACCTCATCATGACCAGCGTGCTCTCGTTTGTGATGCATCGGATCGAACAAAGGCTGAAGGTGAGTGACCGTGACTGAGAAAACAAGAAAGACTGAAGAGACAATTCTGAAAATTGAGCATCTGGTGAAGCGATTCGGCGAACTGGAAGTGCTGAAGGACATCAACCTGGAAGTGAAGCGTGGGGAGGTGGTGGTCATTATCGGCGCCTCCGGCAGTGGGAAAAGCACTTTGCTTCGCTGCGTAAACTTTCTGGAGAAAGCACAGAAAGGGAGCATATTCATCAATGGCAAGCGGGTGAAGCAAGGCGAGAAGCAACTGAACAAAGTCCGCCAGGAGCTGGGTATGGTCTTCCAGCACTTCAACCTGTTTCCGCACATGACGGTCATCCAGAACGTGATGGAGGGCATGGTGCACGTCAAGAAGATCCCAGCCCAGAAAGCCCGCTCGTATGCATCCGACCTCTTGGACCAAGTAGGGCTTCAGGACAAGGCGGATGTGTATCCTGCCATGCTCAGCGGCGGACAGAAGCAACGGGTGGCCATCGCACGTGCCCTTGCGATGGAACCGAAGATCATGCTCTTTGATGAACCTACCAGTGCACTTGACCCGGAGTTGGTGGGAGAAGTGCTCTCGGTCATGACCGACCTGGCCAAGAAAGGAATGACCATGCTGGTGGTCACCCATGAGATGTGGTTTGCAAAGGAAGTTGCCGACCGGGTGATCTTCATGGATGAGGGGGTCATCCTTGAGGAAGCAAGTCCTGAGACCATGTTCAGCTCACCAAAGGAGGAACGCACACTCGCCTTCCTCAAACAGGTGCTTCCCCAGCAACAGGCATGACAAAGCCATGCTGATGCTCTATGATTATCGGCATCATGCAAGAAGGAACAGGAACATCCCATCCTTGGCTGGAGATCCCTCTCTCAGTCTATGAAACCCATATGAGCCAGAGTCAGGTCGGGCAACTGTCCACACTGAACGCGTGCATGAAGGACCAGTTGAACACGTATCCGGCGAAAACGGTTACCGTGCTGGGCATTGCCGGCGGAAATGGTCTTGAGCATGCCGATCCTGCAAAGATATCCACGCTGTACGGGGTGGATATCAATGCATCCTATCTCGAACAGGCCGCAAGACGTCATCCTGAACTGGAAACCATCCTTGTCCCGCTCTGCCTCGATGTCACTGTGCAGGCAAAAGAGCTCGCTCGGTGCGACTTGCTCATCGCAGACCTGGTGGTGGAGTATCTCGGCTATGCAGCATTCCTTGAGGCAGTGCAAGCAACACGCCCAACCTTCGTATCGGTGGTGATCCAGATGCAGGAGACTGGGGCCTTTGTCTCAGAATCACCGCTGAGATCATCGTTCGATTGCCTGGAGACACTCCTCCATCCCATCACCGCCGAGGGCCTGGGACTGGAAATGGCCAAGAGCGCGTATCGTCTCATCCACTCGGAAAGCATCCCCCTGCCGAACCGGAAACGGTTCATACGTCTCGACTATGCCGCAAGAGAGGACTGCTAGGCACAAGAGAGCTGTCTTTCTTCATATTCTGTGCACAGAAAGGAAATCCTGGCCTATACTGGGAGCATGAAACACCTTCTGTTGGCTGTATGCTTGGCAGTGTGCCTCTCTCTGGTTCCCCTCAGTGGGGCCTCGTTCCCTTCGGTCGAAGGCAAGACATTCGCCGATCAGGAGATCGTTTTCCCCGATGACCTGCTCTCCCCAGAGCCCATTGTGGTGGCCATCACCCTCAGCTCCTCGCGAAAGAACGGGGAAGAGCAGCAAGTGGAATTCATCGAGTGGCAAAAGCGACTGGTCGAGACGGGAAGCCCGTTGCGCGAGGTACCCATCTACCACGTGGCGGTCATCGATGGGGCCCCGTTCTTCGTACGGGGAGCCATCCGCAAGGGCATTGCCAAAGAGTATGAGCAAGTGGTTGAGCCATCCTTCGGCATGGTGCTGTTTCTCTCCAAGGCAGAACGGTTCGCTTCGGAAGCCGGCATCACCATCGATGGGCAACCGACTTTGGTGGTTCTCACCCAGGATGGCACAGTCAAAGGGTTCGTGAAGGGAGCCTTCTCCGAGGAGAGCCGAAGCCAGCTTGCTCAGATACTGGGAACCTGAGCTGACCTGGCCAGCTTCAGGGCTGCTTCCTCATCAAGGGGGCGGGATATCAGGTAGCCCTGGATCTTGTCGCAGTGGAACCGCCTGAGGTAGGCAAGTTGGCGCTCATGCTCAATTCCCTCTGCCACCACACTATGGCCCAGCTTATGGGCCATGGAGATGATATCCCCGCTGATGGCCTCATCATCGGAGAGAACCATCAGCTTGTCGATGAAGAATTTGTCGATCTTCAGGCAGTTGACGTTCAGCTCACGCTCCCTGGCCAGTGATGAGTAGCCGGTACCAAAGTCATCCATGGCAATCTTGATGCCGATCTTCTGCAACTGCCCCAAGAGACGATTGATCTCCTGGTAGTTGGAGGCGAAGACCGACTCGGTGATCTCCAGGATAAGATTCCGGGGATCGATCTGCATCGCCTTGATCATCCTCTGCAACGAGGGGATGAAATCATGGCGGAGCAGCTGGATCGCCGAAACATTGACCGAAACACTGATGTGGTTGCTGCCTTGCCCG
>RZYT01000237.1 GCA_009930195.1 Spirochaetia bacterium
AAGAACTTGAGGATATCCGCTCTGAGCACCCGGATGTTGTAGTGACCTCCGATTCCCGGATATCCCCAAACCATTTTGAATGCTTGTGAAGGATCTGTTCAAGGGATATGAGTGGAACCGTATTCCCAAGCGGGACCGGCTCATGCTGGGTTCCCTGTTCCTCAGCTATATCGGTGCCCACGACTGCAAGGTGACAGTTGCCGATAAGGGAGCTTCGGGACAGCAGAGGTATTTGAAGCAATGGCCAAAAGGCTTGCAGGTTGGTTGTATGATACGACCTTGGTGATTTCGCGCTGCGGATGTCATTTGTGTCTGACGATAACAATGTTATTCACAAGCATGGTACTGATGTTTTTCTTGACTTCATCATTAAGCAGTATTTCTCAAGACGTCTCCAACGATCATACATTCGTCACATGGTGTCATGTGAAAATCGTCACCCCGCCAATGATAGGAGTCTACAGCTTTGCTCCCCATTGCTTTGACTTCAATGGCCCATTCATGCAGGTTTTTTACTTTTCTTTCTTGATTGCTGAAGCAACTTCTCCTTTATTCTTACTTTGGTAGGTAGCTAGGAGGATTGTTATGGCCTCAGTGATCAGGAGCTTGGGAATAACCGGCATCAGCGGATACCCGTTGGCAGTGGAAGTGGCGATCATCGCAGGACTGCAGACAACCACCATTGTAGGGTTGGGAGACAGTGCGATCAAGGAAGCGAAGGACAGGATGGAAGCCTGCACCGAGGAACTCGGATATGCCTACCCGACCAGAAAGGTAGTGGTAAACCTCAGTCCCAGTGACATCAAGAAGCGGGGTGCCTACCTCGACCTTCCCATGCTTATCGGCATGCTGGTTGAGTCAGGACAAGTAAGACCAAGAATGAGCGGGTGGGAAGAGATCGCCTTTGTCGGAGGCATCAGCACAACAGGGAATCTTGTTGGCTTTGACGGAGTTCTTCCCATGGCAATCCAAGCCCGCAAACTTGGTTGGACACACCTCATCGTTCCCCTCGATTGTGCCGACGAAGCCTCTCTTGTCTGTGACCTTACCATCATCGCCTGCCAAAGTGTTTCCCAAGTTGTCGCTTATCTGGAACAACGCCTGCACCTATCACCACACCAACGAACCGGTGATGCCAAGCAGAATCAAACCCAAACACAGAATGGGGACTACTCTGATGTCGTCGGGCATGAGGAGATTCTTCCCTACCTTGCTGCAGCGGTAGCAGGCAACCACAACCTCCTCTTGGTAGGAATTCCTGGATCAGGCAAATCCCTGATGGCAAAACTCCTCCCTACCATCCTCCCTCCCATGAGCGAACAGGAAATCCTCGAAGTCTCCTCCATCTACAGCATAGCAGGGGAGCTTGACGGCCATGAGCTCAAGCACACACGGCCATTCCGTTCACCCCACTACAACATGTCCTCCCATGCCCTCATCGGGGGAGGGCCCTATGCAAAACCCGGGGAAGTCACCCTTGCCCATCGTGGCATCCTCTTTCTTGATGAGCTTCCTGAGTTCGGGAGAAAAACCCTCGAATCCCTTCGGCTGCCCCTTGAGGACAAGCGGGTGACCATCAGCAGGGTCAACCAGACCAACCGCTATCCCGCCGACTTCATGCTCGTTGCGGCCATGAATCCCTGCCCCTGTGGCTTTGCCGGAACCAACCGGTGCGAATGCAATCCCCACACCATCAAAGCCTACCGACAACGCATCTCAGGGCCCATTCTCGACCGCATCGACATGCAAAAGTACATAGGCCGGGTTGAATTCACCGATGGTCATCTCATGAGCGGAACGATCAGCTCGTCCTCCCTGCGCACCACCGTGATGCTGACGCGTGAGCGCCAGCTTCATCGGTTCCGAAAAGCCGGCGAGGGCATCACCACCAACTCCGAGATGAGCAGCACCCAGATGCGCAAATACTGTACTCTGGATGACGAATGTGCCGCACTCCTGCAAAGAACCTATGAACGAGACAGCCTTTCGGTTCGAGCCCGCTACAAGACGATCAAGCTCGCAAGGACGTTCGCCGACATTGACGCAAGCCATTCCATCCAGAAAACACACCTGCTCAAAGCACTCTTTTCCCGTGACCTCGAAAGGGAGATGCGCCATGTATGAAGAAACCCTGTATTGGATCTGGCTCAATGAGCTCATCGGCCTGCCCCTCAAAGCCAAGCGTATGCTCCTTCAGCGTTTTCCATCCCCACAAGCCATCTATCACGCCAGCTTCGAAACCATTTGGGAAACACTCTATTCAGCCACTGCAGTAGCACAGCACCCAAAATACGCACCTCTGTCCACCCTATGGAAGAGCCGTACCCTCGTCCAAGCTGAACAGATTCTCAGCAATAACGAGAAACACTCGATCAAGGTTCTTTGTGCAACCTCTCCCTACTACCAGCACCTCTTTGCTTCCGATCATAAGCTGCCCCTTGTCCTCTATTATCGCGGACACTTTGCAGAACCCTCCCAGCCTGTCGTCGGTGTCATCGGATCGCGCTCCTCCACATCTTACGGACACCTGGTGACCAAGGCCGCAGTAGCGACCTTGGTTGAAAGGGGAAACATCATCGCATCCGGATTCTCCTACGGCATCGACTCCATCGCACACGAAACCACCCTCCAGCATCATGGCATCACCTACGCCTTTGTCCCCTGTGGCCTCCATAGGATTCAACCTGCATGCAACACGCTTCTTTTCGAACGCATTCTCGAAACCGGTCTGGTTATCACCCCCTATGCCTACGGCAAGGAAGCTCTCCCTTTCCGTTTCATGGGAAGAAACGACCTGCTTGCCTCCTGGTGCAGCACCCTCCTGGTCATAGAGGCCAGCCTCAAAAGCGGCAGCATGCACACAGCCCGGTGTGCCCTCGCCAAAGGCAAGCAGGTACTCTCTGTTCCCAACAGCCTGCTTGAACCCAAGAGCAGCGGTACCAACCTCCTGTTGGCAGAAGGGGCAAAACCCTATCTCGATAATCACCTCATGCAGGATCATGCACCCAAAGCAGCAATACCAGGGGAGGGTGTCATCGCCAAAGCCTTGCTCGCCCGACCCCTGACCACCCCCGAACTCCAAGCCTGGGTGCAGGTTGGGGAAGGAGACGTCATTGCCTGTCTCACGGAAATGGAACTTGCAGGGAATGTGGTATTCCGTTCGGACGGGAAATGGCACCACATCGGAGGACTCTGAGCACATGCCCAGACGCAAGAGAACCGTAGAGCCCCATACCCTCCAGCACGTAATCCAAAGGGGCAACAATCGCAACTACATCTATGAGGACAACCGTGACAAGAAGGAGTTTCTCACCCTTCTGGAAACGGCTCTCTGTACGTATGGAGCAATCCTCTTGCAGTACGTCCTGATGGACAACCACTACCATTTGCTGATCAAGGTGGGGGAGCAACCCCTTTCATCGCTCATCTGGTTCCTCAACCGCCGCTATACCCTCTACTACAACCAGCGGTACAACCGCATCGGAACCATCTATGG
>RZYT01000001.1 GCA_009930195.1 Spirochaetia bacterium
CAGAAGTAACAATGCTCCACAGACGAAAAGGAGCAGGATGTCCGCAAGGACGGCCTTCTTGCCGGATAGGAATGCCTTATCAAGCAGAAACTCTGTGAATTGAGTTGTAAATCGTTGATACTCGGTCGGCAAGTCGACAAAGTTTCAATTTTTATTGCACTTTGCTACTCATTGAAGTAGCATTAAGTAGAAAGTAGGTCGACATGTTGAGCTACTTTCAAAAGAGGAGTGATGTATATACAGAGAGATACGTATCTCGAGCAGCTTAAAAACAGCAGATTCAATGGGCAGATTAAGGTAATCACAGGAATCAGAAGATGCGGGAAGAGCTTTCTCCTTTTCAGAATCTACCACGATCATCTGAGAGAAGAAGGTGTCAAGGAAGAGAACATAATCAAAATTGTTTTGGATGATGATGCCTATACACAGTTGTGTGACCCATACGAGCTTTCCAAGTATATCCGCTCGCGTGTAACTGACAAGGATCAAAAATTCTATGTGTTCATCGACGAGGTACAGTATGCAATTTCCAAGGAGGAAACAAGAAATCCTGACACACCAATACGGCTCTATAGTGTTCTGAACGGATTGATTCATCTTGGCAATGTCGATGTCTACGTGACCGGAAGCAACTCGAAATTCCTCTCCAAGGATGTGATGACAGAGTTTCGAGGACGTGGTGATGTGATTCATATTTATCCTTTGTCCTTTAAGGAATACTATGACTATGTTGGCGGAGAAAAAGCAGAGGCATACGAACAATACGCGATGTTCGGGGGCCTGCCGTTTGTCCTGACGAAAAATACGGATGAGAAGAAAGCCCACTATCTTTCCAACTTGTTCTCCGAAGTCTATTTCAGGGATATAGTTGAGCGCTATAGGGTTGATCTCGACTCTATTCTTGCCCAGTTGACAGACACACTTTGTTCATCAATAGGCTCGCTGACTAATGCGAACAAACTCTCGAAAACGCTGGCAAGTGTTGGAGGCAGAAAAGTTTCTTCTGAGACTATTGCTGCATATATCGGATACCTTTCAGATTCCTTCCTCTTTCGGGAAGCAAAGCGCTTTGATGTAAAAGGGAAACGTTACTTCCAGTATCCATGCAAGTATTACTGTGCAGATATAGGATTGAGAAATGCACGGCTCAATTTCAGACAGCAAGAAGAAAGCCACATCATGGAGAACATCATATTCAATGAATTGGTCTCAAGAAATTATAGTGTTGATGTTGGTGTGGTGGAGCTTACAGAGACAGCCGAAGACGGCAAACGGCACCAGAAACACTATGAAATCGATTTTGTGGTGAACAAGGGATCGACGAAGTACTATATCCAGTCAGCACTGATCATGGATACTGAGAAAAAGACAAAACAGGAGTTGAGATCTCTCCTCAGAGTCAATGATTCATTCAGGAAAATTGTCATTACCAAAACTCACGCAAAACCATGGACTGATGAAACAGGCATTCTCCACATAGGTCTCTATCAGTTCTTATTGGATAAAGATGTTTTCATGTCTTGAGTATATGGGCTAAAAGTGGAGCCAATACCGTATGCTTCTTCAATTGGCCAAGATGGGAGCATTAATCAGACCTGTAGACAATTGAACCCCTTTTCCTCTTCAAAAGCTGATATGCAATTGCTCCCTTTAGCCTTAGCTGCAAATCGACGTTCACTCTGGATCGAGTATCACTTCAAGGAGAGCTTCAACAACGTGATGGCAGTTCTCCTGCTTACGGTGCTGTTGCGAGAAAATGATTTTGTTGCCATTGCTGTCCCTTCCTTAAGATTTCTATCCAATATATGTACTGTTGAGTCCATAAAGTACAGTGAGTCTGGTTTCGTAAACAATGAAAGGGCATGAACCGAAGCCCATGCCCAAGTACGTTTGGAGAGAACGTCTGTGAAGAGATCTATCTGCCTTCCTGGTCAAACAGCGCCAGCTGGTTGGCGAGGCTGTCAGCAGCAAAATAACGTTTCTCACGACGCTTGTTCAGCAGTGTATACAAGGTCGGAGAGAGAAAGAGCGTGAGCAGGGAACCGGTGGCAAGCCCACCGATGAACGTAAGGGCAATCGGTTGCATCATCTCCGAACCTTCCCCTGGAAAGAAGGCGAGGGGTATCAAGCCCAGAATCGTAGTCAGGGTGGTCATGAGAATCGGCCTGAGACGGGTCCTTGCAGCGGTGAGACATGCTTCATGCACACGTACTTTCTGGGCAACCAATTGATTGATCGAGTCGATGAGCACAATACCATTGTTCACGACCACCCCGATCAGGGCCACGATGCCGACGATGGAGAAGAGGGTGAAGCTCTGGTTCATGACCAGATGAATACCCACCACTCCGATCAGAAGCATCGGGATGGTTGCAAAGATGATGAAAGGATCTACCAGTGATTCAAACTGCGCGGCCATCACAGCGTACACAAGCAAAAGGGCAAGCACGATGATGAGTATCAGGGTAGGGCCATAGGAGGTCATCTGTTGCATGTCTCCTCCAAGAGATACCTCCACGCCCTCAGGAATCAGGAGCTGGGCGTCAAGCGCTTGCTGCACCTGTTCCTGCACCTGGTTGGCTGAATACCCATCCGCAAGACTTGCTGTCACATGGTTCACCCGCACTTTGTCCTCCCTGGTGATGGAAGCCGGGGCGGTGCTGGTGGAGAAGCTTGCAATGCTTCCAAGCCGTATCGTTGATGAGTTGGTCTTGAGCAGAAGACTTCCCAGGTCATTGATGCTTGTATAGTTTGCATCATCCATTGCCACAACAAGATCGTAGGTCTGTTCACTGCTGAAGGTTGAGATTGTGGAGGCAGTGCTCCCTGAAAGAGCAATGCTCACAGTGGAGTAGATGTCACTCATTGTCAATCCGAGGTCTTGTGCCTTCTGTTCATCAATGTCGACGAGAATTTTGGGAGAACCGTTTTCCAAATCTGTGGCAACATTGGTCGCCGAAGGTACTGATGAGGAAATGATGGTTGCAATCTGGTTTGCCGTTTCCGTGATCAGCGCCGTATCGGTTGCACTGACACTGATATTGATCGGGGAGCTGTTCATTGGGCCCCTTCCTCCACCATAGGTCCACGTTGCACGTGGATTTTGTTCAAGGAGGGGAGAGATGGTTGCTTTCAGTTCGGTTGTTGAGTACACCTGCTCAGTGATATCCGGCAAGCTGATCTCAATCGAACCGGTATTGCCACTGCCTACCTCAACCATGATCTGTGTGTAGGCATCGGCGCTGAGTTCTTCCAGCAATCCTCGCTGAACCCTGAATAGTTCATCCTTGGTTGCCTCCTTGGTATAGCCGCTGGGCATGGTCAGCGAGATGCTGATGCTGTCATCGGTAGCCATCTGTGGGGTGAGGTTCATCCCGATCCCTCCAAAGTACTGGGTGCTGAATACCAAAAGGAGAACAAGCAGGACAATCACCAGCAAGCGATGCTTGAGCACATACTCCAAGGAGGAAGCGTACGCGTTTTCCAATGCAGTCTCAGCTTTGCAGTACAAACTGTCCAGCCGTCTCAGCACACCCCACCTCAGTGGTCTCTGAACCCTGGTGTCGAGCCTGAGAATGCTCCCGCTGAGTGCGGGTACAAGCGTGACTGCGACAAAGAGAGAGGAGATGAGAGCGATGCAGACGGTGATGATGAGGTCCTGGAACATGATACCGACCATCTCCAGCTGATTCTTATAGATGAGCAGGGGGATGAAGACGCAGATGGTGGTAAGGGTGGAGGCCACAATGGCGGTGCTCATGTTCTTGCTTCCCAGGATGGCTGAGGCAGCACTGCCATGGTTCTTCTCCCGATATTTGTAGGTGTTCTCAAGGATGATGATCGAGGCGTCCACGATCATGCCGATGCCAAGAATGAGACCACTCATGCTCATGCTGTTGATGGAGATGTCAAAGAAGGACATAGCCATCAGGGTGAAGAGGATGGAAATCGGCATGGAAAGGGAGATGACCAAGGTCGCCTTGAGGTTGCGCAGAAACAGGAAGATGACCAGCGCGGCCAGCAGGACCCCCTGCAATGCGCTTTTGTACACCTCTTGCATGGTTGAACTGATCATGGTTGTGGAGTCTTGTTGCAAGGAAAGGATCACCCCCTCGGGAAGTTCATCCTGGATTGATGCAAGATTCTGTTTGACGGCTTTCGCAACCGTTGAAGCATTGCTGTCCGACTCGTTGGTAAGCGAAAGAGAGACCACAGGAGAGCCGTCCAAGTACTGCTCACGGAAGCTGGTGGTACTTTCCATTTCCACCGTCGCCACATCATCGATAGTGATGTTTGCCCCTTCGATGGTGGCAATGACCGTATTTCTGATTGCATCCAGTGATTCGTAGCGCTCATCGAGGGTAACCGAATAGCTGATGAGGTTCTGCGTGATGGAACCCACTTTCCCTTGGGTGTTGCGCGCAGCGAGGGCATTCTTCACTTCTCCCAGCGTCAAGTTGTAGCCTTCCAAGCGAATGGGATCCACCTTCACTGCAACCTGCGTATCTGCACTACCTCTCACCTCAACCTGGCTCACCCCGTCGATGCGCAGCAACAGTGGGGAGATGGTATCTTCTGCAACCTGCTTGAGGACGTCCTCGTCGTTCAGGCCGTTGACGATCAGGCGCATGAATGAGGAGGACCCGGAGGCATCAAAGCGCATGACCGAAGGCGTTCCTGCCCAACTGGGCAACTCCCGGGAGATGCGACTTATCAGTGTGGTGATGGAGTCACTTGCCTCGTCAAGATCGGTACCATAAGCAAACTCCAGCATGACCATGGAACTGGATTGCGAAGATTGGCTGGTGATGGAGGAGAGATTTTCCAAGGAGCTGAGAGAGTTCTCCAAAACCTTGGTTACCTGCATTTCCACTTCCTCCGGTCCGGCATCCTCTACTGATACCATTACCGATATCACCGGCATGCCGACCGAGGGATAGAGTGCAATATCGAGATTTTGCACAAACAAGGAGGCAATGACCAAGAGCAGTACATAGACCATGGTGATCAGAACCGGCCTGCGGACAGAGAGTTCACTCAGTTTCATACAGACTCCTTGATGATGTTGACGAGACTGCCTTCGGTCACCGAACCGGCAGTGATCAGGAGCTCCCCGCCTTCCAACCCTTCAAGGATGACACTCCTGCTGTCATCAGAAGAACCGGTGACGATTGCCTTTCTCTTGGCCACCCCATCCTCAACGACATAGACGACACTTTCACCAAGGTACGTGGTGATGGCCTCGGTAGGTATGGCAATCACCTGTTCTTGCAGCTCTGTGACAAGACTGAGGCTGACAAACATTCCTTCCCTAAGCCGGGAGTCAACCTGGGAGGGCTTGAGCGTCACCTCCATCGTGCGATTGGTGGGATTCACCGATGCACTGATGTCAGTCAGGGTGGCCTCAAAAGGCTCATCGGGCCAAGCACTGGTGGTGAAGGTTGCGCCCAGCCCGACTTTGAGACTGGAGAGGAAACGTTCGCTGATCTGGGCTTTGATGAGCAACTCCCCACCACCTTCAATGTTGATGAGGGCTTGGCCTTGGGAAACCCGTTCTCCGACATAGGTGTGAACCTCGGAGACAACGCCTGTGAGTGCACTGGTGATGGAGGTGCTCTTGTAGGTGCTGCCGGCTGTTGAGGGATCGATTACCGCAATCACATCACCAACCTGTATCGGGTCTCCCTGGGAGAGAGGCAAGGTTGCGACCTTGCCGGCCACTGTGCTGCTTATCTGCACCTCATCCATGCTGCCGGTCAATTCAGCACCAAGGACGGTTGTTTTTGCAAAGGTATCCCGTTGTACCTGGATCGTCGATACATTGATCTGATTCTGCATCCTTGCCTGCTCAGATGCAGGCGGCATGCCTCCTGCCTGAGTGGATTCCTGCGAAGTGAAACGAATGGCAATGACTGCTGCAAGAGCGATGCAGAGCGTAAGCAGGATGAGGGTGATGATACGATCGAAGAGGGATTTTGTTTCCATGTCAGGACTCCTTGTAGAGGGTGGTGGTAGGTACTTGCAGAAGATGGGCAAGCTCGTGGATGAGAAGTGTGTGGTTTACCTGTTCGGCAAGCAGGGAGAGGTGGGCTTGGGAAAGACTCTTCTGGCTTTCAGCCAGTTCCCGATATGAGATTTCTCCCGCATCGTAAGCACGTTGGGATAGGTCTGCCGACTGCTGTGCCAAAAGCTCATAGTCACCAAGATAGTCGATGGTCTTCTTTGCCTCCTCGATGCTTCGATAGGCACTGGTTATGGATGAGGCCAAGGTTTTTTTGCCTGCCTCAAGCGTGTTCTCGGCAACTTCGATGTCTGAATCAAGATTCTTCAAGGTTATGTTGGCTTTTGAGTTTTTCAGGTATGCGTCGACAGGAATCGAGATGGTAACCCCGACGGTTGTTGCATCCCGCAGCGTGGAAGCTGTTGTTGATAGGTTTGCAGCAAAGGAAGTGGAAGCGTCCAGAGACAATATCGGTGATGCTGAGCTTGCCTGGGCTTCAAGATAGGCAAGCTTCGCCTGTTCTAGCGCAAGTTCCGATTTCTTGATGGTTGTTGTTGAGGAGGCGAGCGCAAGCAGTGCATCAAGGCTTTCCAGTTCTCCAATCGGAAGCAAATCATCGAGCTTGCCTTCCACTGTTGCTCCGGTGAGGAGTGACAGCTGGTCTTTCGCTTCCTGCAGGTTCCGCTCGCGACTGCCTTTGCCCAGCTTTGCATCTGCAAGTGAGAGTTCGGCTTGGCTTACTGCGAGCGTGGTAGTCTCTCCCCCCTCATATTCGGAACGGACCCGTTCCAGCGCCTCTTGCTTTTGGGCAACTTCGAGTTGCTGCATTTGCAATGAGAGCTCGGCGGCTACAACATTCCAATAGGCTGTGGTAACAGCAAGCTCAATCTGTTGCATGGTAGAGGCATAGCTGGATTGCGCCGATTGTGCGGACAGACTCTGCTGCTCATCCGTATAGCGGTTGGCGCTGGAGAGTGAGAAGGAGAGCGTCGCGGTGGGGGAGATATTGGCGCTGTAGCTCGCATCGAGCAAGCTTGCTTGCGCAGTTGCTCCTGCAGAAAGTCGTATGGAAGGCAAATACTCATTGATCTGTGCTTCATTGAGCTTTTGGGAGAGGGTGATGGCAGCATTCTGCGCATCAGTGTTGTACGCTTTGGCCTGTTTGATGGCATCTGCAAGACTCATGCTTTGCGCTCCCAGCGGGGAGAGGATGCACATCAGCAATAACAGGCTGACTGAACGATGGTTCATGTTGGACTCCTGGTTCGGTTGGTTTCGTTTGTGTCATCAACCTAGCACGGTGAGGATGTGGTCTTGCTCAAGGGATGATGTACTGTGTAGGGAGCAATATGAAGTTGGTATGAAGCCTGCTTCATTGACCGTCTGCCACTTGGGCAGGTAGAATGAAACAATGCAAAAAGACATCAACATCCGGCTCTCTGCAGAAGAAGCAGCCGATACCTCCCTCATTCGTACGAAAGCAGCCGCAAAGGCTGGCCTTTCCCTTTCCGACATTGCATCGAGCCGAGTCATCCGGCGCAGCATCGATGCCAGGCGTTCCCCTGTCGTAGTTGACCTGGTGGTCCGTCTTTCTGGTGAGGAGGAGCAAGCCTTCCAGCCAACAACCTACAAGATGGTGGACAACTCCAAAGCGGTGATCGTGGTTGGGGCGGGTCCTGCCGGACTGTTTGCGGCCCTTCGGTTGCTGGAGCTGGGCCTGAAGCCCATCGTGCTGGAGCGTGGGGTGGATGTTCATCAGAGAAAGAAGGATATTGCCTCATTGATGAAGACCGGCAAGGTCAATTCTGAAAGCAATTACAGCTATGGTGAAGGGGGGGCTGGAGCCTTCAGTGATGGCAAGCTCTATACCAGGGCAACCAAACGGGGCAATGTGAACAGTGTACTCGACCAGCTGTGTCAGCACGGAGCTTCCCTGGATATTCTCAGTGATGCCCATCCGCACCTTGGCAGCGACCGGTTGCCAGTCATCGTGGAAGCGATCCGGAACACCATCCTCTCCCACGGTGGTGAGGTTCACTTCAAGACAAAGGTCATTTCTTTCGTGAGAAAATCCTCCAAGCTTGTCGGTGTGGTGACCCAGACAGGTCAGACGTTCCACGGTCCGGTCATCCTGGCCACCGGCCACAGTGCCCGTGACATCTATGAATATCTTGATGCAGAGCACATTGCGCTTGAGCCGAAGGCTTTGGCCATTGGTGTTCGCCTTGAGCATCCCCAACATCTCATTGACCAGATGCAATACAAGCAGAAAGAAGGGCGGGGTCTCTACCTTCCAGCCGCTGAATATTCTTTTGCCGAGCAAGTCAAAGGCCGCGGCGTCTATTCGTTCTGTATGTGCCCGGGAGGTTTTGTCATTGCGGCAGCCACTGAGAATGGGCAGCAGGTGGTGAACGGGATGAGCAGTGCAGCCCGCGCAGGTAAGTTTGCCAACAGCGGTATGGTAGTCGAACTCAAGCCGGAAGATCTTGAACAGGATCAGTTTGGAGGAGCTTTGGGAGTGATGCGTTTCCAGGAGGCTCTGGAAAGACGCTGTTATCGTGCAAGCGGAGAGACCATCAAGGCACCTGCCCAGCGAATGGTGGACTTTGTGAATCATCGTGTTTCCAAGGATCTTCCTGAGACCTCGTACATTCCCGGCCTCGTCAACAGTGATTTGCACCGTGTGCTCCCCCAGTTCCTCTCAGAGCGGTTGGCTCTCGGCTTCGAGGCATATGGAAGAAAGGCTTCGCGTTTCCTGACCAATGAGGCAATTTTGCTGGCAGCGGAAACCCGAACCAGCAGCCCGGTGAGAATCGTGCGTGATCCTGAGACACGCATGCATACAACGCTGGACGGATTGTTTCCCTGTGGTGAGGGAAGCGGGTATGCAGGAGGGATTGTCAGTGCTGCCATGGACGGTATGGCAAGTGCTGATGCCGTCAAGGCATATCTGGAATGCTGAGCGGCTTTCCCCCAATCGAGAGCCCCCAAAGCAAGATACTCATCCTGGGTACCGGCCCAAGTGTCCGATCCTTGCAGAAACAACAGTACTACGGCCATGAACAAAATGCGTTCTGGCCGATCATGGCTGAAATTCTTGGGGGCAGCATCGAAACCTACGAGCAAAAATACCATCTTCTGCTGAACCACGACATCGCTCTTTGGGATGTGCTTGCAAGGTTCGAGCGGAAGGGCTCGAGTGATGCTGCGTATACCCAGGCTGTTCCCAATGATATCAAATCCTTTCTTGCTGAGCATGACCGGATTGACCGAGTGCTCTTCAATGGACAGAAGGCACACCTGCTCCATCGCAAGCTGATTGCGCTGGAAATCCCGGGACTGCAGGTTTGCATTCTTCCTTCCACCTCCCCAGCCTATACGCTTCCCTATGCGGAAAAGCGCAAGCGATGGCAAGAAGCCCTTGGGATGTAAAATCGGGCGAAAATCTGTATCGGTTGGTACGTCACAAGTTGGCATTACGTTGCACTGAAAGAAAAAATGCTTTCCTCTGGGTGAGAATACCGCTTTTGTTGCGCTCAGGGCTGTGGTATGCTGAGGCAAGATGATGGGTTTTGATTTGGAAAAAGGGAGTTGTTATGGCCCTACAAGGCAAGCTCTACTCACGAATCTTCCGTAATGTCTTGTTCTTGGTGATTCCCTTTGTGGCAATCAGTTTGTTCTTGTTCTCCTCATACGAACGGTCTGTTTCCAGCCAGGCTTCTCTCCGTCTGCAGGCAGAACAGCAACGGGGTGTGCTGATCATCGGCAATCAGATTGAGTCGGCCTTTTCCCAGTTTGTTTCCGATCTTCTGGTTGTGTATAATTCCAATGAGTTTTCCTCCTACACCCAGAATGTGGATGAGCAATCCCTGCTCGACGTGGCACGGCTGTTTGTCCGCATCACCACCCAGAAAGAGTACATTCTCAGTCAGCGGTTCATTGGTGCTGACGGACGTGAATTGGTGCAGGTCGACAGAAGGGCTGGGAACTACATCACTCTTGCGGAGAGGCAGGAATTGGAAGACCTTGGGCGCAGCGAGCTGTTCCGCTACACCCGCTTTCTTGCCCCTCGTGTGCTCCATATTTCCGGGGTTTCCGTGGAAACCGATGAGAATGACCAGGAGAGGACTATCATTACCCTTGCGTTGCCAGCATACCAAGGTTCGAAATTCCTGGGCGTGGTCGCCATTGATTTTGATGCCTGTTACTTGTTTTCCTTCCTCTCCGCCTATCAATCTTCACTTCAAAAAGATCTCAACTTCCTGCTCATCGATACCGATGGGGAGGTCGTGCTTACCGGGGATGCAAAGTGTCCCGATGTGTATGCGGATGAAAGGAATCTTTTCTCAGACGTTCCTGCATTGAGAAAGCTCTTCATCGAGACAACGCAAGGGAGCAGATCTGTGGATGAGGTTACCTATACCTTTCAGGCGGTATACCCCAAGACCAGTGAACGTCTGTCCTGGTCTCCGGGACCGGTGAGATTGTGGACACTGGTCAGTTACTTCGAGGAGAGCCAACTTCCCGATCTTGCTGATAACTTCTGGCTGGACAATCCTTTGATCAAGTACGGATTGGCGTTTCTCATTCTGGCTCTTGGTACAGCGCTGGTGGTTTTTCAGCAACTCAGGGCAGGGGACAAGCAGCAGATGCGCATCAGTTCCCTGATAGCAGGGTATGCAAACAACGGCATTGTGGTATGCAATGCCGAGGGAAGCATCACGTTTTGCAACAAAGCCTTCGAAGAGTTGTCCGGTTATTCGCAGGAGTATCTGATAGGAAAGACATCCCCAAGAATGCGCAATGAGGCGAACCCGATTTCTTCTTCACATGGTGATACGGTTGCAAATCCTGCATGGGTATTGCATCACTCCGGACAGAGGTTTCTCACCCACCTTTCCATCACCACCATAACTGACAGACGTTCCCGGGTGGAGCATACCATTGAAATCTACGAGAATTCGAAATGGACTCCCGCCCGCCTGACTTCTTTGCGAAATGGTGAAGCAACGCTTCCACACCAATTCCATGCCACAATTCTTCCCTCATTTCCCGAAGACCAGATGGTTGCCTGCCTTTGTTTCCATCTTGAGAACACGAGGGAAGTGGAGACGCGTTTGAGTCAGACCGAACGGGTGCTTTTCTCTTCAAATTTTGCATCAACCTTGGCCAACCTGATCGGAAGTCGTTTTCCAGTCTACTGTTTCTCTTTAGACTACTATGTGCTTTTCATGGAACATGAGGGTCCCTCAGAGGCATTTGGGAAGCGGATGAAATCCATCCTTGTAAACCTGTCAGGACCCTATCCCTTTCATTCTGGGAGCCTCCCGGTGCGCCTAGGCTGTGGGGTTTCCTTCAAGCCTTCCACTTCTACCTCAGTGTTTGCCTTGCTTTCGGATGCAGCGCTTGCCAGTACCATGATCGAGAGTAGAAAGAATGGGCCTTTACTCTTCTGCAGTGAAGAGGTGCGATCCCAATTCCAAAGGCAGAATGCCATCCGTGAGGCCCTGGAAGGAGTGTTCAAGACTGATCAGCTGTCTCTCCATTACCAAGCACAAGTCTCTGTTGCTTCAGCAAAAATCATTGGCGCCGAGGCCTTGATCAGGTGGCACCATCCTGAGCTTGGTTCCATCCGGCCGGATGAGTTCCTGCCGATGCTCAAGGATCAAGGACGACTGGATCAACTGGGTCGGTTTGTGATCACCGAATCGATAGAGTTCCTGCATCGAAACAGGAAAACCCTCGAAAACCTCTGCCCCTCATTCTCCCTTGCGCTGAACCTCAGTGCAGAAGAGTTGTCCAATCCCGCACTCATCGACCAGTTGGGCGCCTTGCTCAGACAGTACCACATCCCTGACGATATGCTCTCTGTTGAGCTTACCGAGCACACTGCAGTGGAAAGCTTTGTGAATACTAACTCCATCTTGGAAAAGTTGCATGCCCAAGGCATTGCCATTGCCATCGATGATTTTGGTACCGGCTTCTCCTCCCTCTCGTATCTCTTGGAGCTATCAGCTGACAAAATCAAGATCGACCGGTCTTTCATCAGCAGATATCCTGAAAGCGAATCCATCACCATCTACAAGACAGTGCTCCTGCTGGCAAAGGAAGTCGGGGCTGTCGTATTGGCGGAAGGGGTGGAAGACGAGCAGCAGCTTGCGTTCCTGACTGAGATTGGGTGTGATGAGTATCAGGGATACCTTTTCTCTCCTGCTGTGAATGAGCAGGCTTTCCTAACGCAACTGGATGAGGTGAATCAGGGAACATGAGCCCAAAAAAAGGGAACCCCGAAAGGTTCCCTGGTTGCTCAATCAAGCGCTCTTAGTAGCGGTTGTAGGTCGGGCGGGGCTTGGCGATAGCTTCGTTGACACGAAGGTTGCGACCACCAAAGTCCTGGCCGTCAAGCTGGCTGATTGCAGCGATAGCAGCGGAATCGTCTTCCATCTCTACGAAGCCGAAGCCCTTGGGGCGGCGGGTTTCGCGGTCAATGATGATGTTTGCACTCAGCACGGTACCGTACTGTGCGAACAGGTCGCGAAGCTCTTCTTCGCTGGTGTTGTAACTCATGTTACCAACATAGATTTTCTTTGCCATTCAAAGCATCCTTCACAGGCCTGTGCCTGTACTATAGAGTATTTGCTCTTTTTGGCGCAGTCTTGAACGTTTAACCTGTCTGGAAGTGGGATTCAGTGAAGAACGCTTACATACTAAGATAGGATAAGGGACTAGCTGCAACGCAAAAACCAAAGCATCTGTACCCTACCATGCAAAAGACCGCTTGTCAATTCGGCGCTTATGGGGTAGTGAACATATTTTGCAAATTTGAAAGGAAAAAGTAGTACAGAAGGCGCAATTTCCTCTCCTTGGAGAGAACATCCCCGGGCAATTATGCTTGCTTCAGCTCGACTCCTCCATGATACTTACTCGTAGAGGAGGCAACCATGGAACCGGTTCTGGTCCCATCGATGGATGGGTTTTTTCTCTCTTGCATGCTCTATGGGGTTGAAAACCCGAAAGGCTTGGTACAAATCATCCATGGGGCTGCCGAGCACAAGGGGCGGTATCATGAGGTTGCCAGCATCTTGCAAGCGGCAGGGTATTGCACCTTGGTAAGTGACTTGCGGGGACACGGTGAATCCATTGACAGCCGTTTTGTACGAGGGTATATGCCACCCATCAGGGTGTTGGTTGAGGACCAGTACAAGATAAGTTGCTTCCTCATGGATCTTCATCCTGGGGTTCCCCTTCATATGCTTGGACACTCCCTGGGTTCGAATATTGCCCGTCTCTACCTTGGCTCGCATGATGGACAGCTCTCCTCCCTGGCAATGACCGGCTGTCCTTTCCACGTTCCCGGCATTATGTTTGGCAAGGCGTTCGTTCGCATCCTGATGCTGTTGCTTTCCGAGCATGGGTATGGCTTCATCTCCAGCAAACTCACCACCAGTGCTTCGCTGAAGTGGGTCTGTTCAGATCCCAGCGTCATAGAAGAGCGCCGTTCAGATCCCTACCGGAAGAATTACCGGTATCAGCTGGCTTCGATTCATACCATTTTCGACTCAGTGCAAAAACTGCATGCCTGGAAGCTGTATGCTTGTACCAATCCGACGCTCCCGATTCTCTGCATCACCGGTTCTGATGATCCTGTTCCCGGAGGTGCCGCAGGCCTTGCCGACACCAAGCATTCGCTGCATCGGATAGGCTATACGCAGGTAGAGAGCAAGGTATTCGATGGCATGCGCCATGAGGTTCTGATGGAGGTGGACAAGCAAGACGTGTTTGATTTGGTACTCTCCTTTCTCGAACACCCTGGGCACAGCCGAACCACTTGACGTTTCACCCTTTTGCTATGATTGTTGTGAGTAGGGGAGTTGTTCCCCACGGTTTTGTTTTCTTTTGCATTTCATCGAACAAGGAGTGATGGATTATGACAAAGAACACACGGGACACAATCAGAAGACCCAAGGACCATGAAATGGATCCTCAGTGGGAATCCGATGATCGAGAGCTGATGGGAGATGTGGAGAAAGAGCCTAAACCCAAGACAATAGACAAGGAAGCTCGCCTTGAGCGGGAAGATGAGGAAGGAATGTAGGAATCCTTCCTCTGTTCGGAAGACCTCCCTTCGGGGAGGTTTTCTGCTTAGTAGGGGCAGAAGGTCTCAGCAAGGTTCACCCCATTTTCCCGTACCACCTGATTGGGGAGAATTTCCTGGTGGAGCACCCTGCCCGATGCATTGAGGAATGAGAGTTCCACGGTATACGTTCCCGGCTGGAGGTCCAGATACCCTACCCAAGCTTCTGAGGGGAGAAAGTGAGTACTGCGGACATCTGCAGATTCTGAGACATCGCGGGCGATGCGGAAAATCCATCCGAGCAACTCCTCGGCGGCAGTGACTTGGTTATCCTCCAGCGCTGCTGCATCATAGGCTGCAATCCCGATTGCCTTCGCCATGGCACGGGTAACCGCTTTCAGTTTCGCAAGCTCACTCGTTGCTCTGAAGGTGTCTATGGCAATATCCTTGATGGACTCGATGCGCTCAAGGCGCTGAACCCGATTCCCATCCACGCTGATTTCGATGGCCTGCACCTGTGAGGGTCTTCCCACCAACACTGGATAGGCAATTTTTGCCCGGTTGGCATATGACACATAGATTGATTCGACCCGTTCCTCCTTGAGCGGAGCCTGACCGGTAAAGCCCACTACGTGCAACCTTCCCATCCCGCTTTCCACCTTTTGGGGATCTTCTGCAGCAGTTGAGGGGAGGGGAAAGGCATAGAGAGCCGGCTGGCTTGCAAACGCATGGCGCACCTGGTTCATGGCATAGTAACGGGTATTCTCTTCTCCCATACCTTCAGCGACGACGGCACTGAGATAGTTGGCCAGGGCGCTGGTGGAGAAGGATGATGCATAGCTTTGGCCTTCCACGGAACCCAAGCCCTGTTTCTCACGGTAGGACGCGACTTGCTCCACCTGTTTCTCATATTTCTGCTTCAGGAATGCCTGTTTTTCGATGCTGCGGTTCAGCTCGACCAGGGCTGACTCTTCCTCTCCCTGGTGCAGATAGTTGAGGGCCTTGAACACATTGAGGTAGATGTCCTCGTAGTCCTCTCCCGTATACGCTTTGGTATTGTCATTGACGATGAAGGAGGCGACATTTGCCGTGATGCTTTGGGTATAGGCTTCCCTGATCAGGCGTTCTGACTCTGAGAGATAGTTGTTCGAATCCTTGTATGCCTTGTTCAGGCGTGCAAGCATACCCAAATCGTAATTCAGGATGATGGGCCCTTGGGCCTTGAGCACAGAGGGTGCTTGCTGCTCAAGATCCAGAAATGCCTGGCTGTAGTTGCTGTTCAGATACTGCGATTGGGCATTTGAGATGTCAATGCGGGAGGAGCAGCCGGACAGCAACAGAGTGACAAGAAGCAGAAAGCAGAGAGGTGTGTACCTATTCACAATCAATTGTCTCCTAAAAAATGCAGAGAGAATCTTGTATGGGCACAATGTAGCATTGCTGATTATCCGGCGCAACAATCCGATACATTTTTATCAGGATTTTCTTTGTTCACGCAGATGAATTCCTACACATCGCTCATATCATCTGTTACACTGTGGCCACAAACCTGTTTTGTGAATGTAGTGACCAAAAAAATGAACATCCTGTACGAGGAGAATACCGATGAAAAGAATCCCTTTGCTGTTGTTGCTTGTTGCCCTGTTGACCGGGCTGCTCATCTCATGCCAGTCCGCAGTTTCCGTCAACCGGCTGAGTGCCGATACGGACATTGATTTGAGCGGGAATTGGAATGATACGGATATCCGTCTGGTTGCACAGGCTTTGGTTGAGTCCAGCCTTTCTTCTCCCTGGGTCAACCAGTTCAAGATGAAGAATCCCGGCAAGAACCCGGTGGTAATCGTCGGTACCTTCATGAACCGCAGCAGCGAACATATTGACACCTCAATCATAGCCAAGCGTTACGAGATGGAACTGGTGAATTCCGGCAAGGTCGACATGGTGGCCGACCAGAACTTCCGAGCCTCGGTCCGTGATGAGCGCGAGGAGCAGCAGTACTTCGCCAGTGAGGATACGGCGAAGGCCCTGGGCAAGGAAATCGGCGCTGATTACCTGTTGCAGGGTGCGGTCAGAACCAACCTTGACCAAAGTGGCGGCTCCATGGTGAGAACCTACTACGTATCCGCTGAGTTGATCGACATTGAGACGAACCGCAAGGTATGGGTAGGGGAAGAGACCATCAAGAAGCTCATCAAACAGAGCAAGTTCAAATTCTGAGGATAGCCTATGAAACCCTTGAAAAAGATGGCGTTGGTGCTTTCTTTCCTGGCTTTGCTTGTCTCTTGTGCTTCCGGTCCCCAGGCAAAGGCACACCCTTCCTGGATGGACAGCCCGTATGACAAAGCGTATGACGAGGCAACGTATCTGTGTGCTGTGGGATCGGGCTCAACGCGCCAGCGTGCTGTCGATGCAGCACTCTCTTCGCTCTCACAGGTTTTCAATGCACAGGTGAAATCGGTTACCGAAGTAACCAGCCTCAGCACAGCAGCCACCGACATGCAGGGCAATGTCACGTTCACCGATGCCTCCGAAATGCTGGAGATGGGAAGCATCACCAGCGAGACCGACCAAATCATTGGGGCTGAGGTGGTCAGTGTCCATACTGATGAGCTCGGAAGGGTCTATGCTCGTGTGGCGTTGCATCGCAAGCAGACGGCTGATTTGTATCAGGGAAAAATCCGCGATTTGGCGACTTCCATTGCACAGCAGCGCATGGCACTTGCCAAGTCAGCCGATCCTCTGCGCCAGTATGTTGCACTGCTGGGTGTGCGTGATCTTGCGCGTCAGCAGCAGTCATTGCTGGATCAGATACAAGTGTTGCTCAAGCAACCGCAACAGCAAGTCTTCTCTCCGATACAACGTGAACTGACGGCCCTTGCACAGGCCATATCCATCCAAGTCATGGTCGATGCCGATGCTCAGAGCAGTACTGCCCTGCAGTCTGCCTTTGAGAAAGGCTTGCAGAATCTCGGGTTCCAGGTTGGCGGTGCACAGGCTGCCTCGACGCTTGCGGTAACTTACCGTGTTGAGCCCATGGTACTTGCAGACAGCCCATACCGATATGCACGGTATGTGCTTACGGCACAATTGAAGGGAGCCGACGCCACCTATGTCTCCTATGAGAAGACTGAGCGTGAAGCGGCCATGGCTGAAGCGGATGCTGTGGCACGTGCGTTGCGTGCGGCCACAGGCGATGGTGTTGATGAGTTCTTTACCCTCATGCTGAGTACGCTTGGGGATGAAACATAACTATGGAGGTCTTTATGAAAAAGTGGCTTGTGATTCTCACACTGGTAATGGTTTCGATCGTGCTGTCCGGTTGTGCTTCCACGGCAAAGGTTGAGGAAGCCCCGGCTCCTGTTCGTCCTGTGGTCATTGGTGCCGAGGGAATTCCCCAGCCTGAGTGGGTGTACAAGACTGTTTCGACGCAGGATGTCCACTATGAAACCGGCTATGGCAAGATGAGCGACAAACAAAACTCCATCAAGCGTGCAACCGTTGAGGCAAAGAACAAGATTGCCGCATGGGTCAGCACCCAGGTCAAGGAAGTGGTCGTGACCTACGTCAACGATGCTGGCAGCGGTGACAATCGCCAAGCCCTTGATGCAATGGAAGTGATCAGTCAGCAAGTTGCTGAAGCAACCCTTTCGGGCGTGACCACCGAGGAAATCTGGGTTGATGCAGACAATGGCGTCTGGGTATTGTGCACCATTCCCATCGCAAACATCCAGAAGAGTTTCGAGCCCGCAGCAGAAGCTGTCGCCGAAGCCTTCGTCGAGAGCGAGGCTGCTGAAGCTGCCAATGCAAAGATGAAAGATGCCTTTGCGAACCTGCTTAAGGGAGCCAATTAAGCTTTGGGTAGGCGACCTTCAGTAGTGTTGCTGGTACTCCTCGGTTCCGTTCTGCTCCTGTCTGGATGCAGGACGGTATCGATGGAGCCGAAGCAAGAGGATGCCTTGGCCTATCTGGATGTTTCTTCTCATCCCTCCAACGTCTATGTGGGGCTTTCGGGTCCGTATTCGACGCAGGAGCGGATGGTACAGGAAGCAATTCTTTCTGCAGCCACATCCATCCACCTGAAGAAAGCGCTTGCCTTGGACAGCAGGCTTGTTTCCTCATACAAGTCGGACAAAGGCCTGCTCTCCTTCGCCAGCGATGAGGCAGCATTCTTTGATGATACCAAGATGGCTGACACCATCCAAGCGCTTGAGGTGCTTGCAATCCATTTCGACCCTGAGGCAGGGGCGGTGGTCATTGTCAAGGATCCACGGGAGGATGGGAGCAAGCGAGTCTATCAGAGTTCCTATGGGGAAGACGGAAAACCCACCTGGATCACCACCTATCCCAAAGTGAAGGGGTACCAGTTTGGGGTGGGCTCTGCAAAGCGGCACTATTTTCTCAACGATTCGCTGGAGGCTGCCGATTTTGCAGCTGCGCAAAACCTCTTGGATCTGAAGACTGAGCATGCATTCTCGGTGGAAAAAGTAACCACGGCAAACCAACAGATGGAAAGCCATCTGTACCAAGCCCAGAGGGGTTTGCTCAAAGGCTTCACCATCATAGCAAGGTATTATGACCGAGCCACCCAAACCTATTGGAGCTTGGCCTGTGCCGAGGAATAAAGGAACGATAGTATGAAACGAATCATGGTTGTTCTCTCTCTCTGCGCCATTCTGCTTGCAAGTTGTGCAACCACTCCCAAAGCAAATCCTGACGGGTCTCCCTACTGGACGACCCATACGCCGAAGAGCACCCGCTCCCTCCACTATGAGGTGGGCAGTGCCAAGCAGTCGACGGTGCAACTGAGCACCCTGAGAGCTGAATCGGCCGCAAAGGATGCCATTGGTCGTTGGGCTTCCACGAACGTGGACAATGCCTTGGTCACCTTTGTCGAGGAAGCAGGGGAAGCCTTGCGCAACAAGCAGATGCTGGAAGTTTTGCAGAACCTGAGTGTGCAGACGGTAAGCATCGGGTTGCGTGGGGTATCGATCGAGGAACGGTATACTGCTCCTGATGGAACTGTGTGGGTGCTGGCTTCCTATCCGGTGAAGAATCTCAAGGATGCGTATCAGATGCAGGCCGAGGCTTTGCAGCGTGATCTGGAGATGGCTAAAGCCGAAGCCCAGGAAGCACAGGCGGAGGCTGCTTTGGTCAAGGCGGAAGTCCTTATGGCCTATCTGGACCAACAATTGGAGAGTGAAGTTCTCGAATAGTTGCCTTCTCATCCCCGTCTTACAAGGCCAAGGGTTTGACCGCTCTTGGCTTTTTGTTTGTCTTGCTGTTGACGCAACTCTTTTTTATTGTCATCTTTGCAGCAGGAGAACCTACCAAATGAGTAAGATATTCATTGCAGCACTTGTCATTCTTTCTCTCGTTGTCGTGGTTTCCTGCAAGAATCAGAATGCTGGAGCAGCAGAACAGACTGAAAGCAGGAGTACTGCAGTCTATACAAAGATTTCGCCCCAAGCGGCCAAAACGATGATGGATGAGCAACCTGGCATCACGGTTGTTGATGTAAGGACTCGTCAGGAGTATGAGGCCGGCCATATCGACGGATCGATCAACATACCCAATGAGACCATTGGGACGAGCAACGTGGAAACCCTTCCTGACCTTGATGCAACCATTCTGCTCTATTGCAGGAGTGGATCCCGCAGCAGCCAGGCAGCACGCAAGCTGATTGCTCTTGGGTATACCAATGTTTTGGACTTCGGAGGGATCATCGATTGGCCCTATGAAGTGGTGAAGTAAGGGGATGTCCGTGCATAGTTCCTTACGACTTGCCCATCTTGAGCACCTTCATCTTCATGCAGGATCTTCAAGCCGGTTTTTGGGGGCGGACCAAGAGTGGTATCCTCAGCTCTGGCAACGCAAAGCCGGGTGCGGGCCCACCACAGCCAGCAATCTGGTGGCCTACAACGCCAATGCGCATCCCTCATTGGGCCTGAATCCGATCACTGAAAAGCATGGGATGATTGCACTGATGGAGACGATGTGGACGTATATCACTCCCGGCATCATGGGCGTGCATCTGGTAAGCCAGTTTTCCCGTGGTCTGGAGCGCTATCTTGCCGATCGCAAACTCCCTTTGCGTGTTGCATCCCTCGCCTTGGCCAAGGACAGGAAGCAACGTGTTGGGTTTGATGAGGTGAAGGAGTTTCTGCTTTCCAGCCTTGCAGACAATCAGCCGGTTGCATTTCTGAATCTCAGCAATGGGGAGGTGGAGAACCTTGATCCCTGGCACTGGGTGACAATCGTGGGGCTGGAGCAAGAGGAGGAAGGGGGATCCCTCGTGGTGGAAGTGTATGATGCGGGAAAGCGTTGGCTCATTGATCTGACGACCTGGTATTACACCACCACGCGTTCAGCTGGGTTTGCCCGTCTCGTCATGTGATGCGAGTCGCCTCAGGATCTGGTCGACGAGATTGGGGTCAGCCTCAGTGCCTGCCAGATTCCGGAGGATCTCGTTTCTTGTTTCAAATGTTGCGTTTTCAAGTCCTTCCCGTTCCCATAGTTCAGCAATGCGCAGTATTCGGCTGATCAGTGGGATATCCTCAGCTTTCAACCCCCTGAGGTAGCCTTTCCCATCCCACCGTTCATGATGATTGAGTACGAGTGGCGCGATGTCCATCGTCTCCTCAAAGGTGTTGAGAATACGGAAGGCTGCACTCACATGGTCCTGATAGGCTCGTTGCATGCTCGGGGAGCGTTGCTTGGTTTCAATGAGAGCACGGTCCAGTACCACTTTCCCTATGTCATGGTAATAGCCTGCCTTGGAAAGCAGATTGAGATCCTCATTGCTGAGATTCAGGAGCTTTCCTATGAACACTGCATGGTTTTGTACCTGTTGAGCATGATGTTCTTCCGAAGGGGCTTTCCCAAAGAGCATTCTGAGCAATACTTCCAGCTGTTGGCGCTGGGTTTCTGTTTTTGTGAGGGTTTTCTCACGGTACATACGGTCTTCTGCTTGCTCAAACACATCATGGATCCGTTCTTTCATGGTGGTCTTGGTTCCTATTCCAAGGGCTAGAGCCCGGCTTCCTGCGAGTATCTCTTTCCCATCAAGGTCCCTTCGTATGCGTTCGACAATCTGCACAGCGATCACCTCGCTGGTGTTTGGGAGGAGGACGACAAACTCATCGCCACCGATACGGCTCACGATATCACTTTTTCTGCAGGAGTTGCTGAGCACATCGGCAATATCGGTGAGTAATCCATCCCCTGCACTATGCCCAAAAATATCATTGGAAAGCTTCAGGCCATTTACGTCTCCCACAATGATGGAAATAGGCAAGAGTTCCTTGCGATTGATCTTGACCAGTGCATCATCAAAGAAGGCGCGGTTGTAAAGCCCGGTGAGCTGGTCATGCAAGCTCAGGTATTCGATCTTGGCAAGATTCGCCTTTCGTTCAGTATTATCGGTAAAAGTGACGACTGAGCCGATCACGTTGCCCTCTCTCATTTGGGGATACGCATGGCAGAGCACATCAAAAGAGCTTCCATCCTTGCGGAAGAAAACCTCATCATCCATGACGACACCGATACCATCCACAAGGGCGCGACTGATGGGGCAGTCCTCCTCCTCGATGGGTTTTCCGGTTCTGGTTGAATGATGGATCAATCGGTGCATATTCCTGCCGAGCAGCTCGGCCTCGTTGTCGTAGCCGAGAATCGAAAGACAGCTTGCATTGCAGAAGGTACAGTTGCCCTTTGTATCCATGCCATAGATGCCTTCTGCAGTCGAATCCAGGATCAGGCGCAGGCTTTGCTTGCTTGTCTCAAGTTCCACTTCTTTCTGCGCTTTCTGGATGGATGTATGGATGCCTGCAAACAGAAGTTGCACCTGATAGCCATCCCCTTCATCGTAGCCGTAGGGGTTGTTGGCGAGCAACACGATACCGGCAAGTTGCTCATCCACGAAGAACGGGACGGTGATCAGCGTGTTCAGCGTACCTTCAAGTCCATGGATATAGGTTTGCATCGCACTGGTGATGGGTTTCTGGTTTTGTATCAACGGTTTGCCATCATCAGTCAATTGTCGGAAGGATACAGAGAGCGAAGCATCAAGGACCTGCGGATGCTCCTCAAGCCGGCATGAGGGGACAAGATTCCCACTGGTTGCTGCCAGCATCAAACCTGAAGAGCTCTTGTCGTTGAGCAGCAGGATACCCAGATTGCTTTGCGTAAGCTCGCATGCCTTGTCCAATGCTTTGTGCATCTGTAGCTGGGGGTGCGCTATCGAGGAAGAAAGCAGGTCTACCAGCATGGCTGAACGTTTCAGGCTGAGGTTGAGCGTTTCATCCTGTCTTTTTGCCTCAGTGATGTCCTGTGCAAACGTTCCCATGCCCGGTTTCCCATCGGGAAGAATCAAGGGGAACTTGGTGACCTGGTAGACCTGTTGGTTCCATGCAGATTCAAAGGTGAGCAAACGCATGGTCTCCATGACCTTTTGGTCGCTTAGGGTGGTCATTGCTGCAAAGTCAGGATGAGCTACCTCATCCAATCGTTTTCCGAGCAATTGTTCATTATTTTTCCCAAGAAATGCTGCAAGTGCGGCATTTACGAATATGAAACGCCCATCATCGTCCTTTACGTAGCTGATTCTGTCATCCGCATCGAGAAAGCGTTGCAGCAACTGTACGGTATACTCTTGTTGTTGCTGCTGTTGTTGCACCTGTTTGGTGAGCTTGAGTTGCAGGAACAGGAAAAACAGCAGGAAGAGCAGGGTGATGGCAAGCAAGGTGCTGAGTGCGATGGTAAGGATGCGATTGCGAATGACCAGATTGGCCTGTTGGGTTTGGTCCAGCAGCAGTGCCATATAGTAGGAGCCATCCTCGTTTTGGAACGGTTGGAGTCCTATGAGCAGGTGTAGCAGGGAACCGTCAGGCTGGGCATGGATCACCGTCTTTGCCTGCAATGAGGCAAGACTCTGATTTCCCAGGGAGAGCAGGGATGAGAACAATCTCCCGTTGAGGCGTTCTTGGGGGACAGAGAAAAGCTTTGCTGTGGCTGCATTGGCATGAATGATGGTCCCTGTTTCTGCATCCAGTACCAGGATGGGGTGGATTGATGCTTGGGTGGCCTCTTCAAAGGAGGGAAGGTTTGCCGCAGACAGCTGAGCGAGCAGGAATAGCAGGCAAAGTGTCAGCAGTACCCTAGGCTTGGGCATGGCTCTCCCCTTTGAGACGCAGCAGGTCGAGGGCGTTTGCGGAGGGAATCGGCTTGCTGAAAAGGTATCCCTGCAGCAAATCACACTCCATGCCGATCAGTATTTCTTTCTGATCCTCCTGTTCGACCCCTTCCGCGACTACCAGTTTTCCCACATGGTGTGCCATGGAGATGATATCGCTTGCAAGTCCATTGTCCTGCTCATGGAGGGCATTCAGCGTATCGACGAACTGTTTGTCCAGTTTGAGCGTATCTACCGGAAGGTTCCCCAAGCGGCTGAGGGACGAATAGCCGGTACCGAAGTCATCGATGGATATCCTGATTCCCATTGACCGGATTTGTCGAAGCTGCTTGGACAGCAGTTCCAAATCCTGGGCAAACACTGATTCGGTTAGCTCGAGTTCCAGATTTGCTGCACGCACCCCTTTATCCTTCAGCAAGGAGGCCAGGTCCGGAACGAATGATTCATGCATCAACTGCATCACGGAAATGTTCACCGCCACCGAGATGGAGGTAAAACCGTTTGCTTGCAACAAGGCAATGAAGTCGCAGGCCAAGCTGAGAATCTTTCGCCCCAGTGGGATGATCAACTGGCGTTGTTCGGCAATCTGAATGAAGGTGAGCGGACTGATCATCCCCAGCTTTTCGCTCTTCAGTCTTGCAAGCGCTTCGAAACTGCTGATGGTTCCTGTTTTGCTTTCGATGATTGCTTGGTAAACCAGACTCAGGCCACCCTCTGCCGAGGAGACGGCCTGTTTCAAATCACTTTCGATCGTATCCCCTTGGATAAGTTTTTCTTCCAGGGTTTTGTTGTAGAACTGGAGATGATTGCTGCTGGATGTAGCATTCAGCGCTATCAGGGCTTCCTTGAGCAAGCGGGTGGAGTCGTGTGTTTCCGAGTCGCTTTGGGAAACCCCCAGACAAATCTCGATGGATCCAAACAATCCGGACCTTTCCTTGATGGAAATCAGCTCATCACAGAAGACCTGGAGCGCTTGCTCATGGGGAATCTCCGCATACACCACCAGAAATCGATCATCTGACAACCGGAAGGCTTGGCATGCCTGGTGCCTTTTGCACAGCTGGTCCAGCATCTCACCGATACCGATCAAGACCTTGTCGCCGTGCTCATAGCCGTACAACATGTTCAACAACCGGAAATTGGTCGGATTGAGGACGATGCAGGCAATTTCCCTGCTCTTCAAAGTAAGTATGTACTGGTGGAAAAATCTGAGGTTGGGTAATCCTGTCAGCTCATCGTGGTAGGCGATATTCAGTATCCGTCGGTTCTTCGCCCGAATGTTGAGGAAGGAGAACAGGAAGATGCTGAAAAAGAGGAGCAGGCTGATCGAAACGATGAGCGAAACACGAAGCATCAGGAGGTTGACCTGAGTCAGATCATAATAGAGTACCAGCGAACCGACCCGCTCATCCTTGATGATGATTGGGAGATGAAATGCGAGATACTCCTTGTCTTTCCACGCAATCCGCTTGTATTGGGTATCGGAGATGGGTAGTCCTACGGTTTCAGGATTGATGAGGGTTCCCACAATCGCAGGATCGGAAGCTGCCAGGACGGACCCCTTTGCATCGAGGAGGGCAAGCAGGTTGTCTGTGGCATCACGGCTGAGCTTGTTGACTATGAACTGTGGTTCGAATTGGGAGTAGAGCTTGGAGATGTTGCTGGCAAAAATCCCTACTTGGACGATTCTGCCATCTTCGAAGCGATGATACCCATACTTATGGGGAATCCCGGAGACCGTATCCTCACGGATTTCCTCCACCAGCGAAATCTGGTTGCTCATGGAGAAGGTACGGATAGGATGCTCTTGTGGCACTTGCCAACCCAGGTACTCCCCATTGCTGGAATGTGTTACGGTCAGGGAATCGTCGTATACGTACAGGACATCAACTTCGAGGTTGCGTGCCATGGATGAGAGAACTGCCTGGGAGAAGGGGAGTTCATAGTTTGCAACGGTGACCCCGGCTACCCGCAAGGTGCTGTTGAGCTGTTCCTCGATTTGCTGCTCAGCATCGATGACCGTTGAAATAACGCTCGTATAGCTTTTTGCAAGAACTGAAGCTTCCTCAGCACGTTCGCGGTAATAAAAACTGAGTATGGAAGCGATTACGTAATAGCCTACCCCAAGGAAGATGAGCAGGATGAGCAGCGATGGCAACACCAATGTCTTCCATGAATTGGATTGTACTTTTGCCTGTGCTTGTACCATGGAACACCAGCCTCCTCTTGGGGTATCTGCATGCTACCATTGCCCCAAACCATCGTCAAGGAAACCGCTTGGATATCCATCTGAGAAAGCCTGTCTCATACCCTAGGGTTTTCTGCGGACAGGCATCAATGCAGTGACCGCATCCCACGCAACGGTCAGAGATGACGGGTTTTCCCTCACGAGCCATAGCCATGATGGAAATCGTTGCCGGACAGGCCCTGTCACACGCACCACACCCGATGCAGCTTGTCTTGGCCGTGGTAATCCTCATTCCCCCCAACTTTGCCAGCAATGCAAGCACCGTTCCCAGAGGACAGAGATGGCAGTATCGCCGTGGTTGGGAAGCGACCCAGAATCCCATCGCAAGGATGAGGTTGGCACCCAAGTACCAGATCAGCTCAAGGGTTCGCATCACTGAGATGGACTGGGACGGCAGATGCTTGGCTGGATAGAGCCAGAAGATGGTGAAAAGCAGTGCGATGCCCAAAAAAAGATACCGCAACCAATCCAGGTGCTTGAGCATCTTTGCCGATGGCCTTTTGCGCTTTCCGAAAAGGGGAATGGCAAGATCGAACACTTCGGCTGCAAATCCGTTGAAGAGGCACAGATGCGAACAGTGCAATCTTCTCCCCAGCAAGATTGTGCCTATGGCGATACAGGCGCTGTACAGCCAAAAGAAGGCAATGGCCCAGGCTATGCCATCCAACCCGAGCGTGTACTGATGACTTTGGAAGAATGAGGATTGTTCGAAGCCTGCTTGCAGGGGAAGGGTTGTCCAGGGGAGGGGCATGGCAAAGAAATACAGCTCAGGATTTCCGGTGAACAGCGGAAGCAGGATATGGATGCACAGGGCAGTTGCAAACAAGAACGCCAGGTTTGCTTTCTGCTTGGTGATGCGACCCTTTTTCTTTTTGATGCTGAGTGTCAGATACCCGCACACAAGAATCAGGGCTGTTTTAAGCTCATTCTCAGAGAAATGCCACCAAGGAGCCACTTTTCGTGCAATCTCCTCATTTGTTCCTTGGTTGAGGGCAGCAAGCACAAGGCTCAGGAGGATGTAGAATCCCAGCAAGAGTCGCAGCGCGACAAGCCTGCGATCAGTTTTCATGCACTTTGCCCACGCGGTATGTCAGCACAATGGCATAGACGAGGGCTACCAGACAAAGGGAAACGGTGATGAGGACCGATAGGTAGGCTGATGCAAAAACAGAGGTGTGCTTGATCAGAATACCAAGAAAGGCCCAGATAAACGTGAAAAGATAGGCCTTGTCGTTGGTGGGAAGGCCCCAGGAAAGGCCGATGATCAAGCCAACCACCAAAACCAGAGACGTCCAGAAGGATTCAGAGAAGGGAGTGCCCGACCAACCAAGGTCAACCAGGAAGGTGGTGATGTTGGCTATGGTTGCCACCGTAATCCAACCAAAGTATACAGAGAAAGGCAGACGTACTGTCCAATAGAAGGCTGTGCCTAGTTTCTGGGCACTGGTGAGTCGATTGATCAGAATCAGGGAGATGAGGATCACGAGCATCAGCACCACCGAAAGGGCGATGTACTGGTAGTGCCATGTGAATATCCACAGCGCGTTGGCAACCGATGAGAGGGAGAATATGAGTCCGATTCTCTTGCGAAGCGGCAGTTGGTCCTTTGCCGAAAACTGGAAAATGGTATGTATGGCAAGCAAGAGATAGATGAGTCCCCAGATGGAGAAGGTGAGACCCGCCGGAGCAAAGAGGTTTGGATACGCATCTGAGACGGCACCCGTATTCATACCTGCAATCGGGAGAATGTTGGCAAGGGCGTTGATTGTCACCATGAGTACATAAGTCAATGCTGCAACAATCGGGACCAAGAAGGACCTGTTTTTCATGATTCCTGCACTCCTCTTGTTGGTACTAGTGTACAAGAGAGAACCTGGCAAGTCAAAACAAATGCAGGAAGCGGCAATTGCGTGTATACTATGGAACACACGATACAAGGAGGCCACCATGTACAAGCCAAATCCGGAACGCTACGATTCGATGCTCTACAACCGATGTGGGAAGAGCGGCCTGAAGCTTCCTGCCATTTCCCTTGGGCTCTGGCACAACTATGGGGACACCACTTCGTTGGCCAACTCCCGGAAGATGTTGCATACTGCTTTCGATTTGGGTATCACCCATTTTGACTTGGCGAACAACTATGGGCCACCTCCGGGTTCTGCCGAATTGAATTTCGGAAAGCTGCTTGCCCAGGACTTTGCCGCCTACCGCGATGAGCTCATCATCTCCACCAAGGCTGGATATCGCATGTGGCCCGGGATCTATGGGGAGTGGGGAAGCCGCAAATATGTGCTCGCCAGTCTCGACCAGAGTCTCAAGCGAATGGGCTTGGACTATGTCGACATCTTCTATTCACACCGGTTTGATCCCGACACACCGCTTGAGGAGACCATGGGAGCGCTTGCAAGTGCGTACAAGGCGGGCAAGTGCCTCTATGTAGGCATCTCCTCGTATTCGGCAGCCAAAACGAAAGCAGCATATGAGATCCTTGCATCCATGGATGTGCCGCTGCTGATTCACCAGCCATCCTACTCGATGCTCAACCGTTGGGTGGAAGAGTCCCTGCTTGATACCCTCAATACCTTGGGCGTGGGTACGATTTGCTTTTCTCCGCTAGCCCAGGGGATGCTCAGCAACCGCTATCTGAAAGAAATACCGGAAGGAAGCCGTGCTGCAAAGTCGGGAAGTTCCCTCTCCCAAGAGCTGCTGACGGAACAAAACCTCAAGAACATCCACTCGCTCAATGAGATTGCCCTCTCCCGTGGACAAAGCTTGCCGCAAATGGCATTGGCTTGGTGTTTGCGCAGGAAGGAGATTACCAGTGTGCTCATCGGCGCAAGTTCGCCGGAGCAGATTGTGGAGAATGTGGGCTCCTTGCAGAACCTTTCCTTCTCCCAAGAGGAACTTGCGGCGATAGATTCCTACGCCAAGGAGGGGGGGATCAACCTCTGGGCGCGATCCAGCAAGGATTGACAAGAATATTTGCTTCTGTTATATTGTTCACAACTTAATAGATGATACCAGGAGCAATCATGCCAAACCTATATGATTTTTCAGCACAGAACTCCAATGGGACGCCTTTTGACTTTTCTTCACTGAAAGGGAAAACGGTTCTTATTGTGAATACTGCCACCAAATGTGGCTTTGCACCCCAATTCGATGGGCTTGAGGCCTTGCATCAACAGTACAAGGACAAGGGCCTTGTAGTGCTCGGGTTTCCGTGCGACCAGTTCGCCCATCAGGAACCTGTAACAGACTCCGATATGACCGAGTTCTGCAAAGTGAACCATGGCGTTACTTTCCCTCTGATGGGAAAGATCAAGGTCAACGGCAAGGAAGCGCACCCCCTGTATGTCTGGCTCAAGGAGCAGGCTCCGGGTACGCTTGGCAGTACGATCAAGTGGAACTTCACCAAATTCCTGGTGGAGAAGGATGGGGTGACGGTGCACCGCTACGCACCTACCGATGTACCATCCTCCATCGCTCCCAAAATTGAGGAGGTCCTGTAATGGCACACCCACAGCTGTTGCTTTCAAATCAGCTTTGTTTTCGTTTCTATGCGCTCGAACGTGAGTTGATGGCTGCCTACCGGCCCTTGTTGGATGAGCTTGGCCTGACGTATGCACAATACATCACGCTTATGTATCTCTGGGAACATGGAAAAGGAACGGTAGGAGAGCTTTGCAGCGCGCTGAGCTTGGATACAGGGACGATGTCCCCTTTGCTCAAGCGGCTGGAAGCGGCAAACCTTATTGAGCGACACCGGCTTGTCACTGATGAACGGACCGTGGAAGTCAGCCTGACGGCAAAAGGTCGTGAGTTGGAACAAAAGGCGCTCACCATTCCCTCCCACATTGCAACGTGCCTGCTCAGCAGCAATCAAGATGAGCAGACACGCAAATATGCTGAACTTCGCACGATGCTGGACGATACACTCACCCAGCTCAAGCAGACACGCAAGGAACGTGAGGAAGACAGATAACATATGTTTAGGCAGGGAGGCATGGTCATGATGGTTTTGCTTTCACTAGCTCTCTTGGCTTCCTGCACTACGGAAGGTGGTGCAACGGCGCCCCTCCAGACAGTACCGGTTCTTGATCTGGACCGGTATCTTGGTTCTTGGTATGAAATCGGGCGGTACCAACATGGTTTTGAGAAAAACCTGGTGGGTGTAAAAGCCGACTACTCCTTGCGGGAAGACGGCCGTGTCCAAGTGGTGAACAGCGGACTGAAAAGGGATCTGGATGGCAAGCTTACTCAGGTGAAGGCCGTTGCCTGGAGACCGGATGACACGCAAGCCGGGAAGTTGAAGGTTAGGTTTTTCGGCCTCTTCACCAGTGACTATCTTGTGTTTGGATTGGATGACCAGCACTACCAGTGGGCGGTAGTGGGAAATGACAGCCGCACCATGTTGTGGTTTCTCTCCAGAACCCCATTCGTTGATGCAACGGTCCTTGATCGGATGAAAGCCATAGCCCAGGACCAGGGCTATGAGCTTTCCTCCTTGTACTTGGTACCACAGAAGGAGCGATGATCTTTCTTCTGTTTCGTGTTCGTTCGAGCTCCTGCCCACCAGCAGGAGCTTGTTTTATCAGCCAACCTTTGTCTTCTGCTCGTCTTCCAGGTAGCTGGTCATGAGAACTTTCAGACCTTGGTCCTCGAAGATGGCTCTTGCCATGGAAAGCTCTTCCTTCGTGGGTTCTGAAACGTTCTTCAATGAGTAGTTGAGTTTCAGCTGTTCCCACTTGTACTGACCCATGCGATGGTAGGGCAACAGCTCCACCTGCTCGATGCAGTCGAATGCGGTCAGGAATGCTGCCAGATCCTCAAGTTTCTTTCTCTCAAGCGTCCAACCGGGAACCAGCACATGCCTGAGCCAGACTTTTTTCCTTGTTGCCTGACAGTAGGCGAGGGTGGCAAGGGTGTTCGCATTGCCCATACCGGTCAGACTGAAGCAGAGCTTGTCGTCCAGGCTTTTGATATCCAGCAGAATAAGGTCTGCAGCATCCAACACAGGCTTGGAAAGCTCAAGGGGAACACTGCCGGCGGTATCAAGGGCTGTATGAAGTCCTTCTTTCTTCAGGCGGTTGATCACATCAAGGGCAAACTCTGGTTGCTTCAGCGGTTCCCCTCCGCTGATGGTCACCCCTCCCTTGGAAATGAAGTTTCGGTACCCCAGGATATCCCTGACCAGATCCTCACTGGTGGTATCCTTGCCACCGTGCATATTCCAGGTGTCCGGATTATGGCAGTAGCGGCACCTCAGCGAGCATCCTTGCAAAAATACTACGTAGCGCACTCCGGGACCATCGAGGGTCCCGAAGCTCTCCACTGAATGGACATTGCCGTGTACAGACATGGTTCCTCCTTAGAGTGTTTCGTGGAAGGTGCGGTGGATGACATCAAGCTGCTGTTCCCTGGTGAGTTTGATGAAGTTGACCGCGTATCCGCTGACCCGGATGGTCAGCTGGGGATACTTCTCAGGGTGATCCATGGCATCGAGCAGGGTGCTCTTCTCCATGACGTTCACATTGATGTGGTGTCCCGTTTCCTCAAAATATCCGTCCATCAGGGTGACAAGATTGGAGATCTGCATCTCCTTGTTCTTTCCCAAGGTGGAGGGAATGATGGAAAAGGTATAGGAAATTCCATCCTGGGCTGCTGCATAGGAGAGCTTCGCAACGCTCTTCATGCTGGCCACACACCCTTTTGTGTCACGACCGTGCATGGGGTTCGCACCCGGTGCAAACGGTTCGCCCACTTTCCGTCCATCGGGTGTGGACCCGGTCTTCTTGCCATACACCACATTGCTGGTGATGGTAAGCACGGAAAGGGTGGGGATGCTCTTGCGGTACGTGGTATGCTTTCTCATCTTTGCGATGAAGCTCTTCACAAGTTCCTGGGCAAGGGAATCGACACGGTCATCGTTGTTTCCATAGGAGGGGTACTCACCCTCAACGATAAAGTCCACGGCAAGGCCGCTCTCATCACGGATGGGCTTGACCTTTGCATACTTGATCGCCGAGAGGCTGTCAGCCACCACACTCAGGCCGGCGATGCCTCCTGCCATGGTCCTGACGATCTGCTCATCATGCAATGCCATCTCTATGCGCTCGTAACTGTACTTGTCGTGCATGAAGTGGATGACATTGAGGGTGTCGAGGTAGAGCTTTGCAAGCCAGCCGCTCATGGCTTCAAACCTATCCATCACCTCATCAAAATCGAGGTATTCGCTGGTGATAGGGGCAACCTTCGGTCCGATCTGTTCCCCGCTCTTCTCGTCTCTTCCTCCGTTGATGGCGTACAGCAGCGTCTTTGCAAGGTTCACCCGTGCTCCGAAGAACTGCATCTGCTTGCCGATGCGCATAGCAGAGACACAGCAGGCAATGCCGTAGTCATCCCCATAGTCGTAACGCATGAGGTCATCATTCTCATACTGGATGGACGAGGTCTCGATGGAGAGATGGGCGCAATACCGCTTGAACGGCTGGGGAAGATGCTTGCTCCACAGAACGGTGAGGTTCGGTTCCGGTGCGGGTCCGAGATTGGTCAGGCTGTGCAGGAACCGATAGCTCATTTTGGTGACCATGTGTCTCCCGTCATGGCCGACCCCGCCGATGGATTCGGTGACCCAGGTGGGATCCCCGCTGAACAACTCGTCATAGCTGGGAGTGCGCAGGAAGCGGATGATCCTCAGCTTCATGATGAAGTGATCGACCAGCTCCTGGATCTCCGACTCGCTGAAGGTTCCGTTTGCAAGGTCACGCTCGCTGTAAATGTCCAGGAACGTGGAAACACGCCCAAGGCTCATTGCCGCCCCATTCTGTTCCTTGGTAGCCGCAAGGAAGGCGAAGTAGAGCCACTGGATGGCTTGCTTGGTGTCCTTGGCAGGCTGGGAGATGTCAAAGCCGTAGGCTGCAGCCATCTCCTTGAGCTCAACCAGACTCCTGATCTGTTCGCTCAGCTCCTCCCGATCGCGGATTACCTCCTCGGTCATTGCATCAAACGAATACTGGTTTTTTGCCTCTTTCTTCTGTTCAATGAGATAGTCGATACCGTACAGAGGAACCCTTCGGTAGTCACCGATGATTCTTCCCCGGCCATAGGCATCGGGCAGGCCGGTGATGATGCCGCTGTGGCGTACTTTCTTCATCTCCTCGGTGTACACATCGAAGACACCGTCATTGTGGGTCTTTCTGTATTTGAAGACTTCATCAACACTCTCGGGAAGGGTGCGTCCATATGCCTTGAGCTCGGTGTGCACCAGACGAATGCCACCGAAAGGCATGATGGCTCGCTTGAGCGGCTCGTCGGTCTGCAGGCCTACAATCTGCTCGTCATCCTTGTCAATGTATCCGCTCGTGTGGCTGGTGATGGTGG
This sequence comes from Spirochaetia bacterium, assembly GCA_009930195.1. Lineage (GTDB taxonomy): Bacteria > Spirochaetota > Spirochaetia > Sphaerochaetales > Sphaerochaetaceae > Sphaerochaeta. The sequence continues at coordinate 32,894 of RZYT01000001.1, forward strand.
AAATGGTCTTCTCATCGATATCATACATGCCGTTGCGTTCGCGCTCGATGGCAAGCAAGCCCTTCAGCTTATCCCAGAGCCTGAGGGTCCTGTCGGTAGGACCTTGGAGAAAGCTCTCATCGCCATCATACGGAGTATAGTGGGTGTTGATGAAGGATCGGGTGTCGATTTCGTGGGTTGTCATTTCTGTATCGTTCATGGTGTTTCCTCTTGCAATGAATTTCCGTATACTTTGTCTGAGTTTGTTCTACCATGTTTGCAAATGTTTCACTGTGATTGAAATCACAAAGATAGTATTTTACTAGGAGATAGGATGGAAGAGTTGCACGAGTGCAGCGGATGCACCAACGACCTCTGCTTACGGAATGTCCCGCTTTTCGCCTCCTTGGACAAGGATTCGATGCACGCCCTCACAGCCCAGATGGAGCACCGTCATTACAAGAAGGGAGAGCTCATGGTCCGGGAAGGGGACAAGGCCACTACCTTTACGGTTATCCGTACCGGGAGTGCGAAAGCGTATCGCTCCACCGCAGATGGGCGGGAGCAGATCCTCTACATCTTTCCGGCCAATGACTATTTTGGAGCCCGATTTCTCTTTACAGCAGAGCGCGTTCCCTACACCGTGGAAGCATTGGAAGAGAGTGATGTATGCATCCTGAGCAAGACACAGTTCTCATCCCTTCTGGTGACCCACAGCCAGGTGGCCCTCGAGATCATCGAGGCAATGGCCAATCGAATGAGTCGACTGGAAACTGCGATGCAAAGCATGGGTGGACGCAACGCCGATGTCCGGCTTGCTTCGTTCCTGTTGGAGTTCAAGGATTCGTATGGAAAGTGGGATGGTTCCTATCTGGATATAACCCTTCCGCTGAGTAGGGAAGGGTTGGCCAACTATCTGGGATTGGCTCGTGAAACACTCAGCCGCAAGCTTGCACAATTTGAGGAGGAGGGGCTCATCGAGAACCTCGGCACCAAGGTGGTGCGGATTCTCGATCTTGAAAGCCTCACTGAGCGGGCGGGTGTTCCCGATTGAAAGCTAGAGTGACTGGGCGCGCTCATACAGGGAATCTTTCTCCTTCTGGCTCATGAGCTTTTCCAGGATTGCTGCAATGATGATGATCCCCGGCAAATTCACCAGCAGTCTGGTAAGGGCAAACGGCACCCCCAGCGCAGTGAATTCAAAAAGCAGCATCGGTATTTTTGTGGTTGACCAAGCACCCAGGAAGATGAGGATATTGGAGAGTTTCACCCCCTTTTTCATGAAGACTGCTGCAACAGGGAAGGCTCCGTAGAGCGGTCCTGCGGCAGCGCTGCCGATGAAGAGTGCAAGCAGAACACCTTTCAGTCCGCTTCCTTCTCCCATGAACCTGACCATTGTCTGTTTGGGCACCCAAATGTCAAGCAAGCCAAGCAGGATGAAGATCGGGGGGATGACCAGGATCATCTCACGAAGCTGATATGCGGTGGTGTCATAGACTTGCTGACCCAACTCACGATCCAGCAGGCTCAACCCGAGCAGCACGACGCTCACCAATAGGAATGCACGATAGCGTACAACGAGGCTTCTCACAGCACTACCTCCATGACCTGTCCGATAACGAATGCAACAAGCAGGGAAAAGATGAAGGCCAATGCATTGCGTTGGAGAGCGAGCCGCTTGCCGAAATACTTGAACTCCACAGGAAGGGTGACAATACCCACCATCATGAGGGTGGAGATGAACGCAGCAATCTGCATATAGCCTGCCCCCCCATTGAGCAAGAGCGCTGCAGTGGGGAAGGCCACGAAGCCGGGTATCAGGGTGATGGCCCCGATGATGGCTGCAAGACCGACGCCCAACCAACCCGATTCCTTTCCGATGACCGCAAGGATGGTATCATGGTCGAGCAAGCTCAACAGCAGGCTTACCAGCAGAATGACCACCAGGAATTGGGGAAGGATGTTTTCGAACGCTTTCCAGGCTTTTTTCAGGGCTTGCTTTGTTTTTCCCTTGTCCCGGTACAATGAGAGCAACAACAACACCGCTGTCACTCCGTAGAGAACTATCGTCATGGAACCACCTCATTCGTACTAATTAAGGTTATAGCAAAAATACTTGCCAATAGCAATAATATCAGTATATATTCATAGAATGATTTTTGTCTTCAGCGTCTACTACAAGAATGGTAGGAATTTTGGAGTCCTCCTGCACAATTCTCTTGCGGATTCGCATCCGCTGCAGTACGCTTGAAACAGAAAGAGAGCGAATGTTTGACATAATGGAGGTAACGTATGGCAAATGTACAATCGATCTTGGATCAGAAGGGGAGTGCTGTGTTCAGCATCAGTCCTGAAGAGGCGCTTTCCCATGCCCTCTTGCAGCTCACTGAACATAAGATTGGTGCCCTGTTGGTGCTGAATGAGCAAGGTGATATCAAGGGAATTCTTTCAGAACGTGATATCATCCGGCATTTTTCCAAAAAGCTTGAGCACCTGAACACTGCCCAGATCAAGGTACGTGAGGTTATGACCACCGGAGTAACGTATGTAAAGCCTCATCAGAGTTTGGAAGACTGCCTCCAGCTGATGACTGCAGGCAGATTCCGTCACCTACCGGTTGTTGATGACGACAAGGTGGTTGGTATGGTCTCAATCGGAGATGTTGTAAAGGCGGCCCTGGAGGAACGTGACTTCCAGATAGGCGAGCTTGAGCACTATATCACCAATGCCTACTAACTATTTGAAAAAAAGTATAGTTTCTCCGAAAAAGCACTTCACTTATGAGGTGCTTTTTATCATAGTATTATAGTAGGAATTACTACGATAGGAGTTAAGATGGACGAACAGAAGATAGTGAAGCTGAAAGCAATCATTGAAAGACTGCACGCTGGTGTCAGCAGTGCCGACGTCAAGAAGGAGTTTGAGGCTGAATTCGGGAGTGTGAGTGCCGAAGAGCTCGCAGCAGCGGAACGCAAGCTGATGGAAGACGGAGAGATCCAGGTGGAGCAGGTACAGAAGTTGTGTGACGTACATGCATCTGTCTTCGGCGGCAGTGTTGAGGAAATTCATCAGGGCAAGCAGGTTGACAAGACACCCGGACACCCCGCCTTTGTCTTCATCAAGGAGAACGAAGGGCTCAAAGCCTTCCTCGATGGTGATTTCGCCAAGGCTGTCCAGACGTACAAGGCACAAAAAGACGAGAACAGCAAACTGAATCTGCTGGCTGCATTGAAGACGCTGTCAAGCTTGGAGAAACATTATCTTCGCAAGGAAAACCTGTTCTTCCCCTATCTGGAGAAAGCCGGTATCACCGCTCCTCCCAAGGTAATGTGGGGTGTTGATGACGAAATACGTGCCCTGTGGAAGCTGGTGATCAGAACTCTTGAATCTTCTTCCGAGGTACTTGAGGCGGAGCTGGCAAAACTTGAGGAGCAGGTACGCAGCATGATTGACAAGGAGAACAATATTCTTCTTCCCATGTTGCAGGGCTGTATGGATGGTGATGCCTGGCTTACGGTAGGCCGTGACAGCGCAGATATCGGATACTGCTTCAATGGTGGTATCGAGGGAGCCAGTCCTTCCGATGCAACCACGTGGTATCGTTGGAATGCAAGTATGAGTGGCAAGGAAGATTTTGCCCCCAAGCAGGAGGATACCGGAGAGATTGTGCTTCCCAGTGGCCATATGAGCCTTGATGAGCTTACGTGGATGCTCAACACACTTCCTGGTGACGTAACCTTTGTTGGGGTTGATGACAAGGTACGGTACTTCAGTGAAGGAAAGGATCGTGTCTTCCCGAGAACCCGCAGTATTGTGGGTAGGGATGTTGCACACTGCCACCCCCCCAAGAGTCTGAAGGTGGTGGAGAAGCTGGTTGAGGATTTCAAAGCGGGCAGAAAGGACAGCGAGTCATTCTGGATCCAGAAGGGCACCATGTTCATTCTCATCAGATACTTTGCCGTACGCAATGAGCACGGTGAGTACCTGGGAGTACTGGAGGTAACCGAAGAGATCTCGTCACTTCGCAGCCTTGAAGGTCAGAAGACTCTGCTCAGTGAGTAGTAACATAAGGGGGCTGGGAAGGAAAACTTCTACAGCCCCTGTTCTTTTTTCATCTCATTGATGAAAGCGATGTAAGCATAGATTTGCCCTTGGATTTCTGCATTCTTCAATATGCCACGCCCTCCCCAATCCTGTCCTTCATAGACAGTGAGATGAAACAGTTCTCCCTCAACATCAATGAGATTTTGCTTGGAGACCTGCTGACGGGTCCGTAGGTAGTGCAGCGTGGTATCGTACGCAGTGTGGAAAGCATTCTGCTCCCCGGTGAGATCAGAGATATGTTCTTCGTCCATGGTGTTTCCTATAGTGAGCGGTCCGAGAGTTTTGCGAACAAGTGCAACAACTGTCGCCTTACCTCAGCATTCTCAAGATTCTCGATATCCTTGAGTGCACGCTTCTGATAGGATTCTGCAAGATTTTGTGCTTTTTGTACACCACCCAGCGCATGTACCAATTCCAGGGCGCGTTTGACCGAGCGTCCTTTCAGCGGCATGCTTGCCTGGCTGAGCAGGGTGGCTAGTTCTGCACTTCCCCTGCTTCGTTCCTCGTTGAGCGCATACAGAAGAGGCAAGGTGGGGATACCACATTTCAAATCGTTCCCCGTGGCCTTTCCCAGTGTTGCCGAACTGCCGCTGTAATCAAGGATGTCATCCTGGATCTGGAACGCCATTCCCATGCAATATCCGATGCGATGGCAGCGCATCGTCTGGATGGCAGGTCCTTCCTGCAAGGCTGCTCCACCGTAGCAGCTGAGCGCAAACAGACTGGCGGTCTTGCCGGCAATTCTTCTCAGGTAGGTAGGTACGGAGATGAAGAAGTTGCCCACTCCCGCATCCTGGTCCAGCTCGCTTTCGCAAAGCCTGCTCAGGGCGGCACTGACAACCCGGCTGTCCATCCCCCGTTCCTTGCCGCTTGTCAGCAACAACGCCTTGGCCAGGAGGAAGTCTCCTGCGAGTACTGCCTGCTTGGCCCCAAGCTTTGCGTAAATGGTGGACTTTCCCCGTCTTTGCGAGGCAGAGTCGAGGATATCGTCGTGTACCAGCGAGGCAAGATGAATCAGCTCAATGATTGAGCCTACCCGTATTGCATCCTCGGCAACCTCATGGTCGCCGAGTTGGCTGGTGATGAGTACCAGGGCAGGACGCAACATCTTGCCCACACCCTGCACATGATCGAGCAGGATGGGGCGAATGAAACCATGAGCAGTCGATACCGTATGCTCTATGGTATGGCTCACCTGTTTGAGCTGGTCTTGCAAGATCGGCTCGTCGTTCCAGAATGAAGGCATCAGCGTCCTACTTTTTCCCAAGTTTCTTTTCCATCTGCCTGCGGGTGAACTCTGGTTCTCCGAGGTAGAAGTACGTTTTCTTGGCAAGCGGTGTCTTGTTCCACAGCTTTTTCAGGTAGGGCATGACCCAGTAGTCAAGTCCGAAAGCCTTGCCAGCTCCACCAAGCATCACGATGGAAACCGCCATGTACCAGAGAATTTCCTTGCCAGCCAAGGCACCGATCAGGAACATGACCGAAAGGCCCAATGAGACAATGGCTGCGGGGAAGGTGAAAAGTCCGGCAAAGAGTGCCAAACCGATACCCAGTTCCGCAAGCACAATCATCAGCTGGAAGAGATACGGAGCCTGGGCAACGAAGGTGTCGTTGATCCAGGTGAAGATGGCAAGCGGCTCAGAGAGGAGCGGAGGAGCAAACTGCTTGACTGCTCCTGTTTCTGCAATTGCCTGGCTCACTGAGGCGACTGTGTCCACGACAGCCTGGCTGGCAGAAGCTGCAGTATCTACCACCGCTTGGGTTGCAGAGCTGGTTGCTTCCACATAGACCTGCGAGGCTGAGCTTGTGCTCTGTACCGCTGCCTGGCTTACGGAGGCTAAACTGTCAGTGACTGACTGGCTTGCTGAGGCAACTGTCTCTGCTACCGTCTGGCTAGCCGATGCCCATGCATCTGCAACACCTACTGCAGGAGCTCCCCAGTAGACTTTTCCGCCGGTGGTATCGGTCAACCAACCGTCTTTTATCTTCCCTAGGCCTTCGATGAACCACATCACCCCAAGATACATTCTGAGGAACGTGGTCCAGTAGGAGGGAACCTTGTATGAGGCGAGACCCCCGATAAGGGATCGCTTCTGCTTGATTTCCAGAATCTCATGCTTGAAATAACTCCAAGCCCCGTTGATGCCGCATACGCCCGCCTGGTAGTACATGTTCACCATGTGTTTCAGTGCCTGGGCGAAGAAGCCTGAGAGGGACATGCCTGCCGTATGGCTCACTGCATAGCGACCACCGATCGAGACCATGAAACCGTGGAAGTTTGATTTGAACGGCTTAGGATGCTCGGCCTTGATTCCCATTTCGCTCTTGATGGTGTAGGTGACCCCGTCGGCAGCAGTTTTTGCAGTCTGCTCAGCAGCTTCCACGATCTGTGGGACAGCGCGATCATTCTCGAGGAACCACATGCCGTCGCCGACCAGATACACATTCTGGTAATCGGGGCTTTGCATGTACTCATTGACAGCCTTTCTGCCGATCTTGCCGTCGGTGAGAGGAAGGCGTTCACAGAACTCGGTGCCGCGAACCCCACACGTCCAGATGAGGGTCTTGGTCTTGATGACATCGCCGTGGCGAGTGGTGAAACCCTCGGCATCCACATGCGTAATCAGGGAGTTGAGCATGATCTCAACACCCTTCTTTTCCATATACTTTACCGCTTTTGCCCTTGGTTTCTCAGGCAGCATGTTCAGGATATTGCCCAAGGCCTCACAGTTGATGAGCCTGACTTCTTTCTTGAAATCGATGCCATTGTCCTTGCAGAGGGTGGGCAGCCACTCAGTCAGCTCCCCAACCAATTCGACACCGGTGAAGCCACCGCCGGCGATCACGAAGGTGAGCATCTGCTCGCGCTTTTCCTGATCTGCCTCCCTGCTTGCATCCTTGACCATCTGTTCAATATGGCAGCGGATGCGTAGTGCATCATCCAAGCTCCAGAGGTAGAATGCGTGCTCCTTGACTCCAGGAATATTGAAGTCTGCTGTCTGGGCACCAGTGCCGATGATAAGCTGATCATAGTGGTAGGAGGAACGTTCTCCTTTGAGAATCTGTCCCTTGAAGTCTATGTCACCAATGGTATCCTGCACAACGTTGACCATCTTGCCGCTGAAAATGCGGTCAAAGGAAATCTTGACCGATTCCTCTCCCACACGGTTGCCGGCGACTTCATGCAGCTCGGTCATCAATATGTGGTGACGGTTTTTGTCGATCAAGGTGATCTCCACCTTGTCCTGGTATTTCTTGAATGCCTTGTGCAGATTCTTGGCGGCATGTACCCCGGCATACCCTCCGCCCAATACCACAATGTGCTTCTTGTCCATGTTTCCTTCCTTGGGTCCCTGATAAGGTTGAATAGGCTGCATTTGAACCACTTGAAGGTGTCCGATCCTCCGATCAGTCCTCATGCAGACAGAATGACACTCTAGCACAAAAGTAGGATTTGGTGCAATTGTGTCTTTTTTTATCGAAAGTATTTTCGCATAATTTTGGTGTTTGTGCTATATAAAGAGGTTTGCTTGTTGGAAATATTTCTCAGCCCAAAGAAATTACCATTCTACGAATGAGAAAATTCACGTGGATATTGGGATGTGTAAGTAAAGTGATGGGAATTAGGATTGGAATACTCGTTATCTTGTAAATATTTATCAAGAAAATAGTGTAACTGATAATTTATATTGATAATTTTATGACGATATTGAATCTGTGTCATGTTTGGTATATGATTATATGTACGAACGATGAAATGAATTTCTGCATGAGAGGAGTTACGTAACGATGAGAAAGAATGTGTTGGTTGCATTGGCAGCCCTGGCTTTGCTCTCTTTGGTTGTGTTCGCCGGCTGTTCAAAGTCTGAGGCGAAAACCGCTGCACCGTCTGCTGCTGCAGCACCTGCACCAGCAGCCCCTGCTGCTGAACCGGTAGCAAAACCGGCTTCCCCTGCCTATCAGGACGGTATCTATTTTGCTATGGATGATAGCTTCGCTTCTTCCGGTTGGAAGGAAACCGTCACCCTGACGGTATCCGGTGGAAAGATTGTTGATGCTGATTGGAATGCCGTGAACATTGCTGGTGGAGCTGACAAGAAAACCTACGACAAAGCCGGTAAATACAATATGGTCAAGTTCGGCAAGGCCCAGGGAGAGTGGTATCAGCAGGCAGAGAAGGCCGAGGCCCATCTGTTGGCTACCCAGGATCCTGCTGCGATCAGCTACAAGGATGCCGAAGGCCACACTGATGACATCGCAGGTGTATCGGTTCATGTCAACGCTTTCTTTGAGCTTGCCCAGAAGGCACTTGCCGCCGGTCCGGTCGGTCGTGGTCCCTATGCTGATGGTGCATACTTTGCCATTGACGAGGCTTACCCGAACTCCGGTTGGAAAGAATATGTTTCCCTTACCGTGCTCAATGGCAGGATTGCCGGCGTTAACTGGAGTGCAGTGAACCGCAACGGCGATGACAAGAAGGCCTACGACAAGGCTGGCAAGTACAACATGGTCAAGTTCGGCAAGGCTCAGGATGAGTGGTATGTTCAGGCTGAGAAGACTGAGAACCACCTGATTGCGACCCAGGACCTGAAGGCAATCACCTACAAGGATGCCGAAGGACATACCGATGACATCGCTGGAGTCTCCGTGCATGTGAACTCCCTGTATGCACTGGTTGAGAAGGCTTTGGCCAACGGTCCTGTTGCACTCGGCCCGTTTGCCAACGGTGGCTACTATGCAACCGAAGCTGAATTCGGTTCCTCCGGCTGGAAGGGCTTTGTCTCCCTCTTTGTCAGCAACGGCAACCTGGTGAACGTCTATTGGAGCGCTGTCGACAAGGACAACCGTGACAAGCAGACCGTCGCAAAAGAGGGTGGCTATGGCATGATCAAGGCAAGTACAATCGGCAAGGAGTGGCACGAGCAGGCAGCTGCAGTCCAGTCCCACCTTTTGAGCACCCAGGATCCGAAGAAGATCAACTACAAGGATGAGAAGGGTCACACCGATGACATCGCCGGTGCAACCGTCCATGTGAATGACTTCTATGCTCTGGTTGAGCAGGCTCTGGCGAATGGGGCTAAGAAGTACTAAGCTTCCGCCCTTTCAGAAAAGACTCCGGTTGGTTTCCTTCCGGGGTCTTTTTTTATTCGCAAGCGGGCAGAACTTCTGCTAGAGTATCTGCATGGAAATCGATCTGTTTTCAACGTTTCTGTTTGCCTTCATCACCACATTCACCCCAGGCCCGAACACCATCAGCAGCCATGCCATGGGAATGAACTACGGATACCGTAGGTCTTTGCCGTATTTTGCAGGAATTGCCACAGGCTTCTTCTCCATCATGGTGCTCAGTGCACTGTTTGCAACGTTGCTGCAGCAGCTCATGCCCTCTGTCGTGCCGCTGCTGACCATCCTTGGGTCGCTCTACATCCTCTACCTTGCCTATCATGTGTTCTTTGCCTCCTACCTGCTTTCCCAACGCGCTGTGAAGGCTTTGGGATACAGCAATGGCCTCCTGCTGCAACTGCTCAATCCGAAGGTGATCATCCTGGGACTTACGGTGTATTCCACTTTTCTCAAGGAGATGGACCGAAGCCCAATTCCCATCATTCTCAGTGCCTTGGTCTTTACCCTGATGAGTTTCACCGCCCTCACCACCTGGGCTCTGTTTGGTTTGGGAATAGCACGGTTGCTCAAAACGGAGCGAACGCGGCGTATCGTCAATGCCATCCTGTCACTGTTGTTGGTATACACGGCTGTGAAGATGGTTCTCAATCAGTGGTAGCACAGAGTTCACATGAAAGTTTTTCAATAGATTTTTGATAGGTAATTCATTGATTTTCAAAAAATTCAATATTTTCTTGAACTATAAGCAAAAAAAGCCACTACAGTAATTATTACGTTTTGGAATTTGTGCTATTAGCTGTATAATACACGTGGCTTTGGTATCGACAGCTACATAATAATCTACTCCGAGGTAATTCAACCATTCATGCTGTCATGAGCCATTTTGGCAGATATGTTGGAGGTTTTCCAAATCGGAGTGGTTATTGCGTATGGAGAATTATGTAAGGTACTGGGGAAAAGCGGACCAAACAACAAAGCAGTGGCATCCACTAGTCTGTCATATGCTGGACGTAGCCGCTGTAGCTCGAGTAATGATGCAGTCTATGCCAGATTTTCTAGGTGATTGGAGTGCAAGGTTAGATATCTCTCCAAAGCATCTGTTGGATCTGATCTGTTTCTATTCTTTCCTCCATGATATAGGAAAATTCTCGTCTGAATTTCAATGTAAAATCCCCGCGTTGGCTGAATTGCTTCAGGAATCACTTAAGCCTTCACTTTCGGGTAATCCACATACTGCATTGGCTTGGTTGTTGTGGGATGAATGTCTCGAAACACAGTTGTACACAAGGTATAACATTCAATTCAATCAAGCAATTGATCTATGCAATACGTTGGAACCACTGTTTTCAGCATCATTTGGGCATCATGGAAGCCCTGTAATGGAACCAAATGCCATTTCAAAACGGACCTTTGGAAGAATATTTTCTGATTCAACAATTGCTGATGCTACAGCCTTATTGTCGGAGATCTTGGTTGTTTTCGATGGAATTCAAACAATCTTGCTCAAACCGGAAAAGCTGATCTCTCATCGTAAAGATATTGCTTCATTTTCTTTCATCCTATCCGGTTTGATTATTCTTGCAGATTGGACTGCTTCCGCCACCTCGAATATTCCATACCTAGTACATGCTGGAAATGGAGGATTCTCCGATGAATTTGAATTCGATGATTTGGCGGGTTATTTTTCGTGGTCATGCGTACTTGCAAAAGGTGCTGTTGAACGACAAGGACTAGTACCTGTACTAAAGAAGCGTCTGAGAAATCCATGGAAGGAACTATTTCCAAATCTTTATGAAGCACAATATGACCCTTCACCGTTGCAAGAGATGATGATTCACTTAGAACCGGCGGATGAACCTGGGTTATATGTAATTGAAGATTTGGCAGGATCCGGGAAGACCGAAGCAGCGTTGGTTCTTTATTCCAAACTTCAGATGAAGAGCTCTGCTGATGGTTTGTATTTTGCTCTGCCTACCATGGCAACTTCAAATGGTATGTATGCACGGTTGAAAGAGACCCACAAGAGGTTTTTTGTTGATGGCACTGGCCCTTCATTCATTCTTGCTCATGGTGGGAGTAGATTTCATAAGGATTTCCAAGATTCGATTATTTTTGATGTACATACTATTCCCAAGGATACGTATGACGATTCACAGTTGCATGCTCAAACACAAGAGATAGATCATCAAACCAGCCAATCCTCATGCAGCGAATGGATTGCCGACCGATCACGCAAAGTCTTCTTGGCGCAGGTGGGAGTAGGGAGTATCGACCAAGCTTTGTTATCGGTTCTTTACGCAAAACATAATACTCTTAGGATGTTTGGATTGGCACGGAAAATTCTAATTATCGATGAAGTACACGCCTATGATCTTTATATGCAACGAATCCTTCATACCCTTCTGGAGTTCATGGCATCACAACACCGAAGTGTCATCCTTTTATCAGCTACATTGCCATTGGCAATGAAAGCAGATTTGGCTAATGCGTATAGGAAAGGGCTGCATCACGGGGTTACTACAGAAATGGAAGAAAGCGATGCAGACTCTTCATTCCCGATGGTGACAATCTATCAGAAGGGGCAAAGCATCCATATTCCGGTACAAGCAAGAACCTTCTGCAGAAGGACTGTGAAATTGGAATTCTTTTCCTCGATAGGCATTGAAGGACCATTGAAATTTCTGAAGGAGGTGTCAGAAAGCGGCAGGTGTGGTGTTTGGATCAGAAATACAGTTTTTGATGTACAAACGGCATATGCCAAGCTTGTTGAAGCAATTGGTTCTGCAAATGTGCTTGTATTCCATTCAAGATATTCCATGGAAGACAGGCAGCGAATTGAAAGTAATGTTTTGGAGATTTTTGGAAAAGAATCAAGTGAAGATCAGCGGAAGGGAAAAATCCTTATTGCATCACAAGTTGTCGAGCAATCTCTTGATCTTGATTTTGATGAGATGATTACAGATCTTTGCCCGATAGATCTGATTATCCAAAGAGCAGGAAGACTCAAGCGCCACACCCGAGACAGCAGTGGGAATCCTATATCAGGAGATAAGGATAAGCGTGGTATTCCTTTGCTTCATATTTATGGGCCTTGCATCGAGGGGATTATATCAAAAAATTGGTATTCCGAGTTTTTTCTTGGAGGATCGTGTGTATATCGTGATGCAGGAATTCTTTGGAGAACAGCTAAACTCCTATTTGAAGAGAAAGAGTTGGCAGTTCCTGAAAAATCGCGCTATATGATTGAGCGTGTCTACGGGAAGAATGCAGAGAGGATACCCGATTCCCTTAAGGAAATTTCTGGAATTGCAGCAAAGAAAAATCATCATGATGAGGCTGTTGCAGAGTCAAATGTGTTTCCCCTTTTTGATGGATTTGCCAAACCTTCCAACACTAGTCCATGGCCGGACCATTTGGCTCCCACCCGTCTCACAGACGATGTAGTTGCGTACCGGTTGTGCCTTTATGTGAATGAAAAGCTTATCCCGATGACTAAAGATAAGGATTTTGCATGGCAGATGTGCGAAGTGAAATTCCGTAAAACAACCATTGAGTATGAGCATGTATTCGAAACGTTGATAAGGGAGACCGAGAAGGGTTTGCCCGACTTTGGTCGTGGAGGTGTCCTGCTTCCAATGGAGCTGGATTCAAAAAGCAATACTGAGAATATGAGTTATCACAGTATCGGACACACCTGTGACGGTATGTCGTTCTCATATGACAGTATTCGGGGATTGAGTTTGAGAAGTACGGGATAAAAAAGGGGGGAAGATGAATTTATTGCATGATGCTTGGATACCGGTAAAAAGAAGAGATTCTCATAAAAGAGAGTTGATACGACCCTGTGACTTGACGAATGGAATTGATGAAGATCCATATCACTCAATTGATGCTGTCAGGCCGGATTTCAAAGAATCTCTCCTGCAATTTCTTATTGGGCTGATACAGACAGTCATGACTCCAACCAGTGAAGTCGAATGGGTCGCCTTGTTTCGTAATCCTCCTTCACAAGATGTATTGTCTGAAGCTATGGAGAAAGAACTGGAGTATTTCGAACTTGTAGGCGACACAGTCAGCTTCATGCAAGAGCCATCTCTTCATGATGCAAAAATCAAACCCATTGCAAGTTTGCTGATTGATTCTCCGGGTGATAACACCATTGAAATGAATACTGATCATTTTGTGAAACGAGACGGTGTGAAAGGCTTGTGTGAGGCTTGCACGGCAACAGCTTTGTATACTCTTAATGTGAATGCTCCTGCTGGTGGCGCCGGCATCAGAACATCTCTTAGAGGAGGCGGTCCTCTTACTGCCATCATCATTCCGGATGGCTATGATAAAGCATTTGATACACTGTGGCACTTGGTTTGGTTGAATGTCCTAGTACAGAAAGATCAGGAGAGGACCCAGTGCAATTCATCCCTTATTAGACCTGAAGCAAAGTATCCATGGATCGGAAACATTAAGGTAAGCAATGAAAAAGGTTCAGAGACAACAGCAAAACACATACATCCATTCCAAACTTATTGGGGGATGCCAAGAAGGATAAATCTGATTGGTTGTAAGACATCCATCGGGACTTGTGATGTATGTGGCACTGAAAATGTCTTGCTCTATCAGTATTACAAGTCACTTCCTTGGGGTATTAACTATGGAGAAGGCATAATTCATCCGCTGTCTCCATACTATTCAGACAAGGATGGACTGAAACTTCCTGTTCATCCACAGCCGGGTGGTTTTACGTACAGGCACTGGCCACTGTACATCGCCTCAAACAGCAGTTTGAATCCTAGGCCGATTACTTTACAAGTATTGGACAGAAGGTTGAGAGATCTTAAAAAATCCATGGTTGAATGCGGGGTCCGTGTAAAAGTGTCCGGATATGATATGGACAACATGAAAGCAAGGTGTTGGTACGAATCTGAAATGCCGTATTGGCTTGTACCTGTAGAAATCCGAGAAGAATTGGTGGAGCACTCCACTCGGTTGGCAGAATCAGCAAATGCTATTGCCAAGAATACCAATAATGCCGTGAAGGAATCATGGTTAAATCCAGGTGCAAAGGTGAGAGGAGATTTGAGCTATCTTGAGAGTGAATTTTGGGCTTCCACGGAACACGAGTATTACCAAAGAATCCGGAAATGTGAAGAGCTCATGAATCATGGGGATATCGATTATCAAGGCATGTATGAGACCTGGCTACAGTATCTAAATCGTGCATCACTGAGGATTTTTGACGAATATGCGGAACAAGTATCTCTAGATTCAGGGAAAAGTAAATCAGGTATTCCTCGAGTGATCACGGCACGGAATGCCCTTATTGGGAACAACATGGGCAAAAAGATACGCGAAAAGATTTTAGGGCTCCCTACGAAGCCTACGAAAAAAACAAAGGAGGATGTGTGATGGAAAACTCTTCAGAAATCCGAAGTACAAATGCGTTTCCATTGGTTTTGGAGCAGGTTGTGAAATGGTGGCTTATGATTCAGGGTCCCCATGCATCGGGGGAAAGGGCGATGTTAAGGCGGTTGAAGAGTCCTGATGAAGTTGCACTGCAGAGTGTTTATTACAAGTTATTGGACTCTGTGCTAGAGATTGAAGGAATGAAGCAATTCTCTGGCCCACTTGCTTCTCGGCTTCCTTTCATTGCCGGGATTCTTGCACATGTTGAACAAGACAATCCCGGATGTCCAATTGCCAAATCCATGGGAATGAAGCAACAGGGGAGTGATAGACCAACAATTAGTGATCTTCGATTCCGTAAAATCTTGCGAACTGATGAGAGTGCAGAGTTGTACATTATCATGATTCGCATAGTCAAAATGCTCGGCAAGAAAGCTGATGTCAGAAATCTAATCCAGTCTCTCTATTTTTGGAATGAACAGACGAAGAAGAGTTGGGCATCCCAATATTATCTTCAGAAAGATATATATTGATTGCAATTAAGCTATTGAGAAATTCAAAGGAGTTAGAAAATGAGAAAATTTTTGCAGATTCATTTGTTGACGTCGTATCCCCCAGCCAATTTAAACAGGGATGATTTGGGCAGACCGAAAACCGCTATTGTCGGAGGAACTACCAGGCTTCGCGTATCATCTCAAAGTTTGAAACGTGCTTGGAGAACTTCAGATGTTTTTGAGCAGAAGATTGGAGAGATCAAAATTGGAGGGAAAAACGGTATCAGGACAAAACGGTTTGGTGAGACAGTCTACAAGCTCTTGCTTGAGGGTGGTATCAAAGATGCAATCGCGCAAGAATGGGCCCGTAGTATTGCCGGCTGTTTTGGTGCAATAAAAAGTGAGAAAGAGAAATTTCCTGTTAACTTGCATATTGAGCAATTGGCTTTCATCTCACCCGAAGAGCAGTCGGCTGCTTTGGAGTTGGTAAAGACATTACTTGAAAAACATGAAAAACCGACAGAAACCCAGCTCAAGTTGTTGAGAGTGGATACTTCTGCTGCTGATATGGCTCTCTTTGGGCGTATGTTAGCTGGTAATCCTTTTTTCAACATTGAGGCTTCAATCCAGGTTGCTCATGCTTTCAGTGTGCAAAAAATTGTGGTAGAGGATGATTTTTTCACTGCTGTTGATGATCTAAATGCGGGAGAGGAAGACCAAGGTGCCGGTCATATGGGTGACACTGAATTCGCTTCCGGTGTGTTTTATACATATATCAATATCGATAGAGAATTGCTGATGGAGAATCTACGTGGCTGCAATGAGCATGCTGATGGCGTCTGGGAAAAAACCATCCAGGGGTTGGTGGAATGTGCAGCAAAGGTTGCTCCTACAGGTAAACAGAATTCCTTTGGATCCAGGGCATATGCACACTATATTCTTGCTGAGTTGGGCAACCAACAACCAAGAACTCTTTCCTTGGCATTCATCAAGGATATCAGCGGCGATATTATCAACGAGTCGATTCAGAAGCTCGAAAGTACCAAAGAGAAGATGGATGCTTCGTATGGCAATTGCAGTGATGAATCACTTGTTCTCGATGTTATATCTGGTCGAGGGTCATTAATGGAACTCATGGAATTTTGCGTCAAGGAGTGATGAATGGCAACATATCTTGTATTCGATTTGTACGGTCCATTTGTTTCATTCGGTGATGTTGCAGTCGGAGATTACAGGCCTACGTACTCGTATCCGTCGAAATCAGCCGTTCTCGGGCTTTTAGCCGCTTCTCTTGGCTTTAGAAGGAAGGATGAAGATCGACTAAAAGCTCTTGACGATGATTTGCGAATAGCAGTGCTGGTTTTGCATTCCGGAAAATTACTGAGAGATTTTCATACGATTCAAGTACCACCTGATGTTCAAATGAAGCGTCGTAACATAGTGACACGAAAAGACGAGTTATCACTAAAGAAGCAGAACACAATCATTTCAACGAGAGATTATCGAATGGATTCTTATTACCGTGTAGCTGTATGGAGTGCTTCTGGAGTATTTGATTTAGTTAAGCTTCAAGAAGCACTGTCGTACCCAAAATTCTCACCATATCTAGGTCGAAAATCTTGCCCGCCGGCACTTCCCTTCAAAGCAGAGGTCATTGATTCAGACGACGTATGCAAAGCATTGACTATTCCTGGCTTCAATGGGGATTTGTTGCAGATCATTCCCAAATTGGATAGGAATGCCTCTTATATGCTGTATTCAGAGACTTTGCCTAAGAAGTCTGAAGGTAAAATCATGATTGTAACAAAGAACGACCGGTTGGTGAGCAGAAAGAGCTGGCAATATGGTGAACGGAAAGAATTCATTCAATACGTAGGAGGGGAAAATGTATTTCAGCAGAATACGTAGGCCTGTTGAGCTTGCTCTTTCTCAGAAGTATCTGAAGTTGTCAGTTGGAAATATTGGTGAGGAGCATAAGTTCATTTGGCAGCTGTTCCCCCATGATAAGGACGCTGACCGGGATTTCCTATATAGAAGATTCGATACTGATGCCTTCCAGCAGTTTTTTGTGTTATCAAGCAGAAAGCCGTTGGAAAATTTGCCTACATGGGAGATTGATGCAAAACTCTATGAACCCAAGATAAAGGTAGGCAATCATTATCATTTCAACCTGAGGGTGAATCCAGTTGTTACCAAAATGCCAATGGGAACTGATTCCAAGAAAAGAAAACGGGATGATGTCTACATGGATGCGCTAGCAAAGAACAAAGCAGCTCCCGAAACGGAGAGGGTTTCAAAAGCAGAAATCCTCCAGAATAGTGCCATGCAATGGCTTTTAGAGCGAGCTGAATCAAATGGATTCTCCGTTTCTCGGGATACTGTTCTTGTAGAAGGCTATCAACGTTTTGAGATGAATTCCAGAAAGGATAAGCAAAGAATTCAAATAGGTGTCATAGACTATAGCGGTAGCTTGACTGTGTCCAATGTGGGTTTATTCTATAGGACCCTAAACCAAGGATTGGGCAAATCCAGAGCTTTTGGTTGTGGTCTTTTGATGATAAAGAAGGTCTAGGCATGAAAAATGTAAATCTTCAAGGAATCCCGAAATTTGAAGATTCATGGTCTTATCTTTACTTTGAGAAAGGAATGATTGACCAGCATCAAAAGTCGATTGGATTTCACTATCTAGATAGGGTTGTCCCCGTACCGATAGAAACCTTATGCCTTTTGATGCTGGGTCCAGGAACTTCAATCACCCATGAGGCGATCAAAAGGATTTCTGAAAGCCGTTGCCTTCTTGCATGGACAGGAGAGATGGGTATTCGGTTTTATTCTTCTGGATATTCTGGTACCTACTCAGCGAAGAATTTGTTGCGCCAAATTGAGGTCTATTCAAATGAAGATACTCGATTGGGCGTTGCGCGGTCTATGTATCAAAAAAGGTTTATTGAAACGGTTAGTAAAGAGCTTAGTATTGAGCAACTTCGGGGTCTTGAAGGGATCCGAGTAAGAAGAGCCTATGAGCAATTTTCCCAATTGTATAGTGTAGAATGGGATAGACGTGACTATGATCAAAGTAATTGGGATTTTGGAAATCCAATCAACAGAGCTCTTTCATCGGCCAATGCATGTCTTTATGGCGTAGTCCATGCTGCTATCTTGGCATGTGGTTTTTCTCCTGCGATAGGATTCGTACATACGGGCAAACAACTGTCTTTTGTGTATGATATTGCTGATTTGTATAAAACTGAAACTTCAATACCAGTTGCTTTTCAAGTTGTGAGCGAATCACATGAGGATGTCGAACGTAGAGTCAGGTATACCTTGCGCGATTTGTTCAAAGAACAAAAACTGATGAAGCGGATTATTCCTGACTTGAAGGACCTTATGTATGGTAGTGATTATGCTGGAGAAATCGACCCCTTCTCAGAAGGGCGAGATGTCGCGGTTAGCTATTGAGCTAAAAAGTGGTGTATTCTTGGCTGATTTGAGCGCCCGTGTAAGAGATGTTCTATGGGAGAAGATCACCATTGAATGGGGTCTTGCGGCAATAATGGTTTATTCGGCGAATACTGAACAATCCTATGGGATCAAAATAAATGGAGAGCCAACGAAGTCAGTTGAGAATTTTGATGGGATATTACTATTGAGTAATCCGGTCAAATCGAAAGAATAAGTTTGCTAGTATTTGAAAAAGTACTATACAAGCTTTTAGAGTATTCCCCACGTGTGTGGGGATGAACCGAAACAAGAGGAGCTTGCAGAAAGCTATGTGAAGTATTACCCACGTGTGTGGGGATGAACAGGCTCTTGCGTTCCGCTGAGGTCAAAAAAGGAAGTATTCCCC
>RZYT01000238.1 GCA_009930195.1 Spirochaetia bacterium
TGCACACACCTCGCTGACCGAGGGGATGGCACTGACCACGGTGTTGTCTATGGCCACATACATGGCATCAATGCGGTCAATGATGGACTGGGCGGCCATCTTCACCTCTGCCGAGTTGCTCACCGCTGCCGCTACGAAGGTGACGTTGTTGTCTTCGCAGATTTCCTTGGCAAGTTCCATCTGTGCAACGCCATTTGCCTCACTGCTGGTATAGATCATGCCCATTCGCTCGGGTTGCACGATCCTGAAGTAAGTCTCCAGCTGGAGGCGCAGGGGGTTGAGGTCCGAAATCCCGGCAATGTTGGTCTCTTCGGTCTTGTCGTAATTTGCCACCAGACCAGCGGCCAAGGGGTCGGTGATGGCCCCGAAGACCACCGGCTTGTCGGTTATGACCTGGGCCAAAGCCTGGGCAGGAGGGGTGGCAATGCCGATGACAAGATCCTTCTTGTCGCTCTTGAATTTCTGTGCAATGGCTATGGCTGTGGATATTTCTGCATTGCAATTCTGCAGGTCATAGGTGATCTGATGGTCGGTGGTATTCAGATGGTCGATGATTCCCTGCTCGATTGCGTCGAGGGCCGGGTGGCTCATCATCTTGGAAATTCCGATTGCATACGGTTTTGCATCTGATTCTGCGGTGGGCTGTGCAACAAGGTTGCCAACCAAGGCAAGCAACAGGACAAGGATGATGGTACTTCGTTTCATGGTCTCTCTCCTCTGTGATGATGTTACTATAAGCAGAAACGTTTGGGTTGTGCAAGTATCTTTGCATAGAAACATCATGGTTTTTTCGGATTTTGACCTCGCATGGGAAAAAAAGCCTCCTGGATGGTACCATCCAAGAGGCTGCAAAAGCTCAGGAAATCAAGGTTCAGAGCGTGTCTTCATCTTCCAGATCGTCGAATTCGTCATCCTCGTCGAAAAATACATCCTCAAAGGATTCGTCACCTTCGACCATGAACCCATCGTCAAGCAGTTCATCATCGTCTTCCTCATCCTCAAGGATTTCGTCATCATCATCACCGAAGTCAATTACCTCCGGTGCGTCGTACAGATCAGCAAGATAGGCATCTTCCTCATCCTCAAGCCTGCTGAAATAACGATCTTCCTCATCATCGAGCTCATCTTCCTCATCACGGTATTTCGCCATGCCGTACTCCTTGCCTCCAAAAATAAGTGTCCCACTACCTACAACAGTAAGTGAAGGTAGTGCGGTTGTCAATGCGTTGCGTCAGGCAGGTTCTCTGGACAGGTCCAGATGGTGTTGGTATGATGCGGTTATGAAGAAAACTGTTCTCTATCTGGCCGTCCCCTTTGGGGATCCTGCAGGAATCGGACCTGAAATCATACTCAAAGCCCTGCGCCGTGCAGCGCTTGATGAACAGGTCGGCGTAGTGGTGATCGGGGACAAACCGGTCTTTTCCAAGGTGGCGTCCGACCTCGGTCTCGTAGCCGATTTCGATTCGGTGGTCAGCGATGATTCGGGCCTTGAGCGGGCACTTGCAGCAAACAGCCGACGTATCCTCTATACGCAGAATGTGGTGGACATGAACCATTTTTCCTATGGGACCATCAGCGCAATGTGCGGGAGGGCCGCCTACCTCTCGGCAGAGACTGCTGTCCGTCTGGTTGGGCAAGGGTATGCCGATGCAATTGTCACCCCTCCCTTGCACAAGGAGGCACTCAAGGCAGCAAGAATCGAACACATCGGGTATACGGAAATCCTCTCTGCACTGAGCGGTTCCGCTTCGGCTGTGACGATGTTCGACACCCTTGGTCTGAAGATTTTCTTCCATAGCCGTCACCTCTCATTGCGCAAGGCTTGTGATGCCGTGACGAAGGAGAGCCTGCTGAATACGATCGAGACATGTGATGCCATCACCAAGAACCATGCAGCCTTTGACCAAAGCCTCAGTTTGGCAGTAGCGGGGTTGAACCCCCACTGCGGCGAGCATGGCTTGTTCGGGGACGAGGAACTTACCAGCGTGGAGCCGGCCATTGCAGAAGCTCGGGCACGTGGTATTGACGTGGTAGGGCCCATCGGGGCAGACTCGGTCTTCTACCAGACACGGATGGGCAAGTATCGTGCCGTCATCTCCCTCTACCATGACCAGGGACACATTGCTGCAAAGACACTTGACTTCCATCAGACCATCTCCATCACTTGGAACCTCCCGTTCCTGAGAACCAGTGTCGATCATGGCACCGCGTTCGATATTGCAGGAAAAGGCCTTGCCGATGAGACAGGTATGGTAAGGGCATTGGAAACGGCCGCCTCGTATGAGCTGGCAAAAAGGGGTGCTGAATGAAACGTACTTCCCTGCTTCTTTCCCTGTTCTTGCTGGTGGTGATGCTCACCTCCTGCGCAACCAGTGTCTCGGTTCGCCATCTGGTTCCTGGTGAGGTTGACCTGAGTGACTTCCGTTCCGTCGCAGTTGCCTCCGTCTCTCCTTACCAGTTTCCCTCCGCCCGGCCGCTCAGCCCATGGATCAGCGGACTGCAGGAGACGGATTTCACCTTGAGCAGCGGGTATGAGCTGAGTATCGGTACCCAGGTTGCGGATTTGGCAACTGATATGCTTGTGCAGAGTCTCGGGCAGACCGGGTACTTCTCCGTGCTTCCTCCCTCCATCACTGATGCGTATGTTTCCCTTGGTTCAGTCGGGGAGGATGTGCAGGGCTTGCTGAATGCAAAAGGGGTGCAGGCGCTGCTGGTCAGTGACATCACCTATCTGGATATGGAAGAGAGCATTGTGGGCAGGGATGTCCGCACGTACGTGACCGAGGGGACCCTGCACTACGAGAAGGTGACTTCACGGGAGTATTACCTGATCCAGAAGGCAACCCTCTCCCTGACCTACTCGTTGCTTGATAGTTCGCAGAATCGCATCCTTTTGAGCAAGAGCTTCACCGACAAGCAGGAGCGGGAAACCAAGATAGGGACACGCATCTACCTCTTTGACACGGGTACCGTAGGGGCTTACCGCGACGAACGCCGGTATGCAAGTGGTCACGCACCCTCCTTTGCCCCCTTGTTCGAGCAGATCCTCAGCAGATTCTCCCCGACCATCGGAGGCCAATTGGCACCCAGCTATCAGCTGTCGCAATTGCCGTTGCTGGGAAACAAGCCCAAACGCAAGGAAGTGGAGCCAGCGTACAAGCTGGTTCGCCAATCTTCCTATGCAGATGCATATGCGCTCTTCCTGGAAACTTGGGAAGAGCAGGGTCATATCCCCAGCGGTTACAATGCAGCCCTTCTTCTGGAAGCCCTTGGCCGCATGGACGAGGCGGTTGAACTGATGAGTAAGGTCTACCACAGCACCGCTTCACAACAGGCACACGACGCACTGCTGCGCATGCAGGAAGCACTGAGTGGGCAGAAGAAGGCTGAGCGCCAGATATCCGGGGATTTGAACCGTGATGGCCAAGGGGTGACCATGACCCAGTACATGGTGATGGAGTAAACGGAA
>RZYT01000239.1 GCA_009930195.1 Spirochaetia bacterium
ACCCACATGTTTAGGTTCTTTGTCTTGAAGGTTGCCAGCTCGGTAGCCGAATCCTTAGAGTCGTCATATCGTGCCTTCAGCATATCAGCATCAACCGAAACCCCATAATTCGGATTGGCTTTAATCCATGTGCTTTTGGCTCCAGGTAAGTTGCCTTTGTCTGGCTCATAGATACTCACCCAGTAGCGGTCATTTACCAGGGCACCTCGCACGATTTTGGAGCACTTCTCGTACTCCTGATGGCATGGGCCATACAGGTTGGTTCCTGCAGTGGTAATGATCATATTCAGCGATTCTGGGTCGGATACATTGCCGGTAAGGAATGAGTCGAGCATCTTGCTATCAATGGCTTCATGGAACTCATCGAGGATGCTGATATGAATCAGCTTGCCGTCTTTTGGAGCCGCAGTGATCGCCTTCAACTGGCACTCACCCCACCGGATGATTTTGTAGGTTTTTGAGTTATATGACTCATAACCCTTGTGCCTGGCAAGCTTAAGCCCTTCGTCAGCCCTCGAGAAACAGTCGTCCGCCTGTTCAAGGCTATTTGCTGCAATCACACCGACGGCCGATGGGTAGTCATCGCCGAAGGTCATGTATGCAGCCACTGCAGCAGCCATTGTTGATTTTCCGTTTTTGCGAGGTATCTGCCAGTAAGCCCTGATGTACTTGCGCCGACCTGTCTCGCGGTCAACAAATCCGAACAGGTCCATGACATCAAATACTTCCCAAGGCTCCGGCCTGAACGCCTTACCGCGCTTCTCGCCCAATGGGAACTTATAGTTGGCAGCCATCCACAGTAAAGGCTTGATGGCCTTTTGTATATCGAATATCCACCGGCTGTTTTTGTCAGCAACCCCTTCCAGGTGCCTGCGCACCTTCGCCTTCTCAGCTTCGCTGGCAAGCCTTACTCCACTCTGCACCGAGTCGCAGTACTGCTGGTACTGCTGGCTGAACAGGTCGCTGAGCTTGCCATGAATGGCTGGAGTTAGGGTACGTCCAATCATAGGTCGAAGTCCTCCGCAATATCTTTATCGATCTGCCCTTTCCTCTGAGGTTGCGGAGTGTACTTCATCATTTTTCTATCTTTCGGAGTCGCGCCGTACTTGCTCATGATCCGAAGGTACGAGGTGATGGCAGCCTGCCTGTCTTTGTCGGTGACGGCAGTCCGATACTGTTCGTACTGAGTGCAAGCCATCTCAATGACCGGGCGGTCAAGTTCCGTGGCTAACTTCATGGCGACCAGCGAGCCGAACGTGTCAGACCAATGCTGTTTTGCAATTTCGCCCAGGTATTCTGGAGCCGGAGGAGTTTTAATCAGCACCTGCTCTTTTTTTCTAGCCACGAGTCGCCTCGGAATTTTTTCCGTATATATCACGAAAGCCGGACCGCGCTGGGGTTATGGATTGGGGAAAAGTTTTGGACCCCTCCCCCGGGGTGGCGGCGGCCAGCTTCGCCTTGTCTGCAAAGTACTTGGCAACCTGTTCGCGGTCAGAGAGTTCCTTCCTCCGGTTGCACGAATAGCATAAGGCTTGGTAGAGGGAGGGGTTCAGGTCGAACCTGCCGTACATGTCCATCATGATCTCAGCAGGGATGCTCTTGTGGTCAACGCACTCGGCGCTCTTGCCGCACAAGGCGCAAGTGGGATTTGCTTTAAGAAAGTCGCTGGCGAACTTGTGCCAGCTGTGGTCGTAGCCGCGCTGAGTGGCGGTGGGTCGGTTGGATGGGGTCTGGTCGGTTGAGTGGACAGGCGAATGCATGTAGGCTGCAGAACGCTTGGCCTGGCACTCATCACAAAATCCACCGAGGTTGGTGTGGAGGTTCGGGCAACGGAATGTCTTGCATTTTTTCTTGAATAATCCCATTTGGGGGTATTATAGCATAAAAACCCAGCAAATGCTAGGTTTAAAGATAAGAGAGCAATGCAATTGCTAGGTTAATTGGGTAAAAAAACAGGAAGACTCGTTGATAGCCCCCGCCGCTCAAGCTCCGCCTTGATATCATCCACGCCATAGGCCAGTATGTAAGGCACCGAGTGCCGGTTGCACCTCCGTTCAAACGACTGTTGCTTTGGGCTCTGCACTCCAAGACCTGGACGCTTGACTTCAACGTACCCAAGCTGGACGGGGTAGGTAGGCAGGCCGCTTGCAGGGTCCTCCGGGTATTCATACCAGTCAGGCACAAGAGGCCACCAGACTATCAGGTCACCGGCTCCTGCCCATAGTCCCATGCTGATCAACTGCATCGTCTTGACTGCATTGGTCCCCGCCGCCTCATTCGGAACCGAGTGACGGAAGATGCGCAGGCTTTGGAGATACTGGACGATTTGTGCTTGGATGATTTCCTCAAGAGGAATCCTATCAGCCTGTTTAGGTTGCCTTGTACTTGTACCACGTCTCATTTTCATTAATCTCTTTCTCCACTTCTTTCGTGTGTCAATCCACCCCGCAGCTCAGAGGGTACAATCCCCTATATACTCTTACGAGTATATATAGGGGGTGGTTGTACCCTATTCTGACTGCCTTGCCCCTAGAGGGTACATAATTGTGTACCCTCTGTGTACCCTGTGTACCCTCATCTGTTTTTACCATCATTTCGAAGCATCTTGAGCCTTGCCACCATCGGCCCAAGTAGCACAATATAACCACCGTCAACGGCCTTGATTGTGCCGTTATTTATCAACCTTCCTACCATCCTATTAGGCTCTTGCTTGAGTGCTTGTTTGGCTGAGTTATCCTTCATTCCACTGCCTACCAGATAGTCTCGCCAAGCGGTCCATGCGAGATAACAATCCCCTTCGGCGTTGATGATTCCGCCCGCCTGCCATGCGTCCATGAGGCATTGCTCGTCCTTGCCCGCATCATCCAATGCCGGAGGTTCTCCTTCCACCACGACAGCACTAGTAACCTGGTCACCGTCCTCATCGTACCATCCGTCAAGGGTAACGCCTGAGAGGCGTACATAGACAGGCTCAGCAATCTCGGCGTCCTTCATCTTGGTCTGCTTGAGAGTGATGCCGCTTTGACCCTTCTCCACCTGTATCTCGGCATCGAGTGCTCCCCGCCAAGCCGATGATCCGCGAGCCCTGCCCTGTGCCTCCTGTGCCACTCCGGTGTGATGAATGATGAGCATGGTACAGCCGAATTCCTCTTGCAAGGCGGCGCATGAGTCGAGAAAAACCTTGGTGTCCTGGGCAGAGTTCTCATCACCGGAGAGGAATCGGTTGAGGGTGTCGATGGCTATAACTACGGGTGCTATGGAGGCCTCTCGTATGCTCTGGATGATGAGACGAAGTCCTTCCGGTTTGTCGAGGTCGGCCGCACTGCGTGATACAAAGAACCGGTCTAGATTGTGGATATGGTTGGCCTGCGACCATGCCGCCATGCGGGCCCTGAGCCCGTGGTGGCCTTCTCCGCAAAGGTACACAACATCGCCTCCGCGGACCCGCTGGCCCATCCAGTC
>RZYT01000240.1 GCA_009930195.1 Spirochaetia bacterium
CTGAGGAAGGCCAGATAGTCCTGGGTGTGGCGGGACTTGACGAAGTTCTGGTTGAAGTTCGCCTTCTCTGCAAAAATCCTGCGGTACATCTTCCTGATCTGGACATTGGAGACAAAGTCCCCTTCCAAATCAGTCTGCAGCTGGAACTGCTCCTCCTGGTCGTCGGTATGGAGGTAGGAGCGAAGCAGGTAGTAGAGCCGGTCGGTTTCCAACTGGGTGGCAGCATAGAGAAGCAGGTCGTTGGCAAGGGGGGCATTGGGTGTAAGCTTGTCCAATTCCTGGGTAAACCCCGGTTGCAAGCGACCGGGAAGAAAGGTGTTGCTGATCAACTTGGGATAGACAAGATAGAGCTTGTCGAGCGGAGTCTCCTTGCTCAGCGACACCACCGAAACAACCATGTTGCGGGCGTGGGCAAGGGTGTACACGGTGTTCAGCAGGTGGGTTTTCCCTTCCCCGTACTTGCCGCTGATGATCATGCCATCACTGATGCCTTCACTGGAAACGGCATCGAGGCGGGAGATCAGATCAGAGAGAAGCTCCTTGCGGGCTTCGGAGAAATGGTGGCCGATCGCTTTGGAGGGTATTCCGGAGCGCAACGCCTCGATCATATGCCGCTGTTCATACTCCCAACTCATACTGCCCCTCCTCGTCTTGTACGCCACCAAGCAAGCCCAAGGTGGCTTGGTTCACCAAACGTGGGAGGGATGCCCCTCCCAGCTTTGCCTGCAAGATCAGGCTTTTCGCTGTCTGCTCATCAAGCACGGTGGTCTCCACATTGATATGCTGTACGATCTGGGCAAGCTTGGTACTCATCTGGATCAGCATCTGTGGGGTGTACACCTGCTGGGCGACTGCATCGAGATCAATGACATCGGAGAACTTGTTGATGCGCTGTGACACCACCTCGTTCTGGATACGCATCCACAACGCCTGATACGACTTCAGTCCTGCGTTCTCATTGTCCAGAAGTTCCCGACCAAAGGCATATACCACCATGAAGTGACCGAAGGTATCGATGTCATCGATGAGCTGGCGGATGCTCTCATAGGTATCCTCGCGCTTCATCTTGGTGTAATGGAAGGGGTTCATCCCCGAACCATCGACCAGGACATCAAGATCATCAACCAACACCACAAGGCCGGAGAACCCTGCCAGGTGGACCAGCTCCGAAAGCGAGCGAAGCATGGTGCGTGCACTGTACTTGGTGATCTTGCTCGGGGCCATACCTAGGGGCCTGAGGCTGGTCATGCGGATCTTCTTGTCCCCATGCATCCAGGCAAGCACCAGATCCTTGTTCGCCTCTTCCAGCACAGGATGGCCAAGCAAGGAACCGCAGAGCAGGCTGCAGGCAAGACTGAAATTGTTGTCCATCCGCCGGTTGTCCAGAAACATCTGCTTGAGCTGGTTGCGTATCTCCCGCCGGGTCAGTCCATCGGCCAAGCCTTGGATGGCGAGATGGTCAAGAAAGGTGCTCCCTTCCTCGATGTCATCGCTGGAAAAGCCCATCGCCTCAACGATGCGCTCGCTGCAGCAGCCAAGCAGGTGCATGATATCCACCTGGTCGAAGATTTGCAGATAGAACTCGCGAAAGTCATGGAGCCAGAGGTTCCGTGCCGAAAGGTTGACGGTGATGTAGCGAGCATCCTTTGCCACCGACTGGAAGAGGTGCAGGCAGTGGGTCTTGCCGCTGCCCTTTCCACCGGTAAGAAACTTGATCTTGCTGCCCCCGGAAAGGATGAACTCATCCAGATAGCGCTCTTTCCAGAAATCGGTAAGGAATTGGATCCCCACCGAGAGCTCGGAGAGCAACTGCTCGCTTTCAGGCACCTTGCCTTGCGAAAGCTGTGCGATTGTTGCATTGATTCTCGTCTCTGTCTCCATGCCTCACCTCATCAATAGAACCGGATGGTAGCCAAAAAGTGCTCGCGTCCAGATCGGTCCAGGATACGCAGGCACTTGTTGCTGTTCCTGCTTGGCCCGAACTGATAGGAGCGCCCTCCCTTGATCTCAACCGCTTCGGTATCGAAAAGCCGGGCTATGTCGAAGGCAAAGCTCTGCTGGTCGTACTCCTTGCGGGAGCGGCTCATCGGAACAAGGAATTTGTACAGGGTGGTCAGGTAGATGTCATTGCTGCTTCCCTTGCCCTGCTTCATGCTGGCGAGGTCATATGCCACTGCAAGCTCATTGGCAAACTGGGTTGCATTGAACGATGCCTTGTACAGCTTCTCCTGACCTGTCTTGATCAGGTCGACCAAGGCTTCGGGACGAAGGCAGGAAACCTTCTTGCGGTCGAGGTATACCTCAAGGTTCTCCACATCAATGCGAACGGTGAAGGGGAACATCTCAAAGACAGGGAAGGTCCCGATGACATCGACGCCCTTGAGGGAGCACATCTCGAGCAGCTGCTGGGCAAACAACCCGCTTTCAAGGTACTGGTGTGCATCAAAGCCTGCAAGCAACGTATGGGCCTGATCGACCACAGCCTCGGTCTCCGCGCTCACCTGGTCAAGGGAAGCTGTATCAGAGAGGGCACGCAGCACATCACCGCTTTCCATCTCCTTGGCTATGCTCTTCTGCAGTTTGTTCAGGGTTTTGAGCTTGTCCTTCAAGCTCTTTTCCAAGGCACTATAGTCTTTGTACAGCGTTTCGTAATCCATGACTGCTCCTTCTCTGCGTATCAGGAAAATCATACGGCATGAAGGAGACCTGTGCAATCCCGACAAGGAGAATTATCCTGGATTGTCAGCACCAGCAAGGTGTGCTAGGGTGGCAAGAGGAGTGTACCTACCGATGGGATTTTCCCTCTACTCATGGCAGCAGTCTTGCATCAAGGAATGGCTTTCCATCGGAAGCCGGGGTGTGGTGCAGGTTGTCACCGGCGCGGGAAAGACCATCCTAGCCCTGTACGCGGCAAAAGCCCTGCAGGAGAAGCTGGGAAAGCCGGTGGAACTGGTGATCATCGTCCCCAAGACCTTCCTCGTCACCCAGTGGAAAGCCAGCATACTCTCCCATCAGCAGGACCTGGGGATCAAGCGGGAGGATATCGGCTGGGTGCAGGGCAACCACCATCAGGTGCACAACAGGCGAGTCATGATCTACGTGGTGAACTCCGCCCGGTATACCCTCTCCTCCACCTTGCACTCCTTGCTTGGTGCAGGCAAGACGGTCTTGGTCATTGCCGATGAGTGTCATCACTATGCAAGTGCGGAGAACCGAAAGATCTTCTCCTTCCTCGATACCCTCGATGCAAAAACCAGAAAGCGCTTTCACTCCTTCGGCCTCTCCGCCACTCCCCAAGTCCATGGGTTTGCCACCCATCTGGTGCCCGCCCTCGGCCCGCTCTTCTACACTTACGGGTTTACCGAGGCGATTCGGGATGGGGTGATCAACCAGGTGGTCATCCACAACGTGGAACTGGCGATGACACAGGAGCAGGATGCGCTGTATGGC
>RZYT01000241.1 GCA_009930195.1 Spirochaetia bacterium
CTACCAGTTCCGGGGGAATGGTTTTGGGTGCTGCAGTCACCATGATGCGGTCATAGGGGGCATGTTCCGTCCAGCCTAGGCTTCCGTCACCCAGTTTGTACTGGATGGTGTGATACCCAAGTGCGGCAAGCCGCTCTCTGGCTTGGGACTGGAGCTCAGCATGCAGCTCAACGGTAAAGACTTCGTGGGAGAAC
Source organism: Spirochaetia bacterium (assembly GCA_009930195.1). GTDB lineage: Bacteria > Spirochaetota > Spirochaetia > Sphaerochaetales > Sphaerochaetaceae > Sphaerochaeta. The sequence continues at coordinate 195 of RZYT01000241.1, forward strand.
TTGGCAAGGAATGCCGTCTGATACCCACTTCCTGTCCCGATTTCCAGCACCTTGTGGGTTTTCTTCAGTGCAAGATGCTCGGTCATGTACAGGACAAGGCTTGGCTGGCTGATGGTCTGTCCCATGGCGATGGGCAAGGGTCTGTCGAGCTTTGCAAACGCTTTGTACGCGCTGTCCACAAAGAGGGAGCGGTCAAGAGAAGCGAAGAAGTGGAACAAAGCTTCATCCATGGTTCCAGCATAGCCTCAGGTCGGCTGCTTTGAAAGAGAAGGATAGGAGAGAGCGGACCAGAGGAATTTGAGAGAAAAGAATAGAAGAGAGAGATGAAGAGAGAGAGAAGAAAAACAAGCAGGACACAGATACCAAGGGCACCTGTGTCCTGCTGATGAACTTGTGAACTTAGTGACGCACAACACCCAGTCGGGCCGGCTGCTTTCTCAGATAGACCACAAACGCAAGGGTAGCTGCAACTGCCGCCACGATGCCGATGGGATAGCTGATGGAAGTCGGAAGGGAGAACCCTTCGGGAGCCTGCAGGATGTAGGTGGTGACCACCGCGGTCATGAAGGCTGCGGGTACGCTAGCCATCAGATGGGAGCGTTTCTCCTCATGCAGGTAGACAGCACCAGTCCAGAGAACGATGGTTGCCAAGGTCTGGTTCGACCAGGCGAAGTATCTCCAGATGATGGTGAAGTCGATGAAGTTGAGGGCAAATCCGATGCCCAGGATGGGAATTGCCAGGAGCAAGCGATTTTTGACGCCCTTCTGCTCGATCGAGAACATATCGCCCAGGATCAGGCGGGTGCTGCGGAAGGCAGTATCACCGCTGGTTATCGGGCAAGCAATGACACCCAGCATGGCCAGCACACCGCCGATGGGACCAAGCAGGCCCATGGAGATCTTGTTGACCACCAAGCCTGCTCCTCCTTGGTTCAGGACATCATTCAGACCGGCAATGCCGTTGGGGAAGAAAGCCATGGCTGCTGCTGCCCATACCAGAGCTACCATACCCTCACCTACCATGGCGCCGTAGAAGACCTTGCGGCCATAGGACTCATTGCTCAAGCAACGGGCCATGAGCGGCGACTGGGTGGAGTGGAACCCGCTGATGGCTCCGCATGCGATGGTGATGAAGAGAATCGGCCAGATGGGCATGCCGGTCGGGTGCATGTTGACGAACGCAATATTGGGAATCGGGGCCTTGGTGACCACCAGCATGAAACCGACGCCAACTGCCATGATCAGGAGCACGATGCCAAACACGGGGTAGAATCGGGCAATGACCTTATCGACGGGAAGCACCGTTGCAATGAAATAGTAGACAAGAATCACGACAACCCAGAAGAACTTGTTGGCAAAGATGCCGGAAAAGCCCAGATTGGCGAGAAGGCCTGCAGGACCTGCCATAAACACGGTTCCTACCAAAACAAGAAGCACGACGGAGAATACCCTCATGACTTGGCGCATCCCGTTTCCAAGGTACATCCCCACCACTTCGGGAATGCTCTTTCCGTCATGGCGCATGCTCATCATACCCGAGAGGTAGTCATGCACCCCGCCTGCAAAAATGGTTCCGAAAACGATCCAGAGGAAGGCAGCCGGACCGAACAGCGCACCCATGACGGCTCCGAAGATCGGGCCCAAGCCGGCGATATTCAGGAACTGGATCAGAAAGATCTTTCCCCAGGTCATGGGGACATAGTCGACTCCGTCCTCGAGTGCGACTGCGGGGGTGATACGCTTGGTATCAATACCGAACACCCGCTCGACCACTACACCGTAGGTGAAATACCCTACTACCAGCAACACCAATGACAGCAAGAAACTAGCCATGATTCCTCCTTGACTCCAAAAAGGCAGGGTTATCCCTGCTTTGCAGATTTCGGAGGTACTGTAGCAGAACTTCAAAGAAGGCGTGTGCTCAACTGCATGAGATGTCAAATTTCCTACATGAGTGGAAGAACAAGACCGAGCGTTCGGTTACAAGAGGTGCAAGAACTGTTTCAAGGCAGCCGTGCTGCTTCTGCTGACCGGCACCAAGGTGTCAGAGCCAGTCATCTTGAGGCGATAGGTTGAGTTCACCCACAGCTGAACCGACTCTATGCAGTCAAGGTTGACCAGATACGACCGATGGCAGGGAAAGAAGCGGGAGGAAGGCAGGATCTCCTGCAGCTCATGCATGCTGTACGCCGTGGAGAAGAGGCCGTCCTTGGTCATGACCTTGCAACAGCGTCCGCTTGCTTCGGCATAGATGATCTCATCAATGCGGATGGGGATGATCTTGTCACCCTGGTAGAGGGCGATGCGGCATGGTTGGCGTCCCTCCTGCAGGGAGGAGATGAGCCTGAGCAGGCGTTCCTGCCCATCCTGGGGATGAGCGTCATCCAGCTGCATATGGATTCGCTTGAGGACCATGTCAAGCCGCTCCTTGCGCACCGGCTTGAGGATGTAGTCGATGGCGTGCAATTCAAACGCTTTCACCGCATAGGCATCATAGGCGGTGACAAAAACGATGAGCGGGTAGTAATGATTGGCAAGGAACTGCTCCGCAGTCTCAATGCCGGTCAGAGCCGGCATCTGGATGTCAAGAAAGACGATGTCCGGACGCTGGGCCATCGCCTGGGTGAATGCATCCAAGCCATTCTGGGCCTCACCCACCACCACAAGGGATGGGTCGACGGAAAGCAGCCGTTTCAGCTCACGCCGTGCGGGAGCCTCGTCATCGGCTATCAGGACTCGGTGTTGCATGGGATTCTCAGCCATACCTTTGTCCCCTCCCCCACCTTGGATTCAATCTTCAGACCATACTCGCTTCCGTACAGATTGATGAGTCGTTGATGCACATTGTCCAGCCCGTGTGATTCACCATAGATGGTGGCAAGCACGGTTTCATCCATCCCCACCCCGTTGTCAGCTATGCAGATGGAAGCTTCCTCATCCTTGATGCTCGCAGAGATGATGACACTGCCTGGGTGAAGGCTCTTCTGCAAGCCGTGCTTGACGGCATTCTCCACCAAGGGTTGGAGGATGAGCGGGGGGATGAGAAAGGAAGTGTCACCCTCTATCTCATACCGTACGGCAATCTTGTCCCCGAAGCGGGCTTGCTCGATCGCCATATAGGCGTTGATGTTCTCAAACTCCGACTCCAAGGTGATGAAATCCTTGGCCAGCTGCAAGCGGCTTCGGTAGTAGTCACTGAGGTTCAGGAGCAGGTCTTTTGCTTTCTCATGGTCCTCGCTGATCA
>RZYT01000242.1 GCA_009930195.1 Spirochaetia bacterium
TGTGCCGTACCGGACAGCCAGCTGCCCGTCCTTGATCGGGAAATCTTCGGTCAGACCATAGCCCAAGCCCATGACCACCCCTCCCTCAACCTGGCCGGTCAGGGCCTGGTGATTCACCACTTGTCCAACGTCGCATGCTGCGACAACCTTTTCCAACTTGCCCTCCTCATCAAGGATGACGACCTGGGCCGAATAGCTGTAGGCGACATGGCTGACAGGGTGCTCTTTCTTGGAGTTGATCGGGTCGGTGATGGAGGTGTATTCCCCATTGAACTCACGCCCTTCCAACTGCTCAAGGGATGCAGTCTTGAGAGCGTCTTTCAGAAGCAGGGATGCTCGCTTGACCGCTTCTCCGGTGAAGACCGACTGGCGGCTCGCCGTGCTGGTGCCAGAGTCGGGGGTTCTGCGGGTATCGGGGTCTTCGACGATGATCTGGTCGGCCTTCAGGGAGCATGTCTGGCCAAGCATCTGGGTGCAGACCGTAGCCACGCCCTGTCCCATACACGCTGCGCTGGTGCGGATATGCACCTTTCCCTTTTCAACAGAGAGGATGCAGCGTCCAGTATCAGGAAACCCGACACCCAGGCCGCTGTTCTTGAATCCGCAGGCAATACCGGCCCTCGGGCTGGAGTAATAGGCATCCTTGACTGCCTCAAGACACTCGATGATACCCGTATCCTCGCTGGCGATCTGCCCGTTGGGCATGGTATCGCCGGGTTTGAGCGCATTGAGCCTCCGTATCTCGTAGTAGTCCAGGCCCAGGGTATCGGCAACAAGGTTCATGTTTGCTTCCACAGCGAAGCAACTTTGGGTGACCCCAAACCCGCGGAACGCTCCTGCAGGAACCAGATTGGTGTAGATTGCTCTTCCCACCACCTCAAAGTTCTGGAAGTTGTAGGGGCCTGAGGCATGGGTGCAAGCCCGCTGCAGTACCGGTCCTCCCAAGGAGGCATAGGCACCGGTATTGGCATCAATGATGGCCCGCATGGCAAGGATGTGACCCTGATCATCAAATGCGGTCGTCAGGTCGATTTCCATGGGATGACGCTTCGGGTGGACGGTAAGGCTCTCCTGTCGGCTGAGCTTCACCTTCACCGGTTGCTTGAGGACCCAGGCAGCGAGGGCTGCGTGGTGTTGCACACTCATGTCCTCTTTTCCCCCGAAGCCTCCACCGACGAGCATACTGTGGCAGTGGACCTTCTCAGGCGGCAACTGAAGCATATGGCAGATCTCATGCTGTTCGTCGTAGATGGACTGGCCTGAGGTATGCACCAGTACCCCGTCCTCTCCTTCGGGAACAGCCACCGCACACTCGGGTTCCATGAATGCGTGTTCGGTGTAAGGGGTGGAATAGGTTTTCCTGATCACATGTTTGGCATGCTTGAGTGCCTCATCCACATCTCCGCGCTTGATATGCTCAATGCTGAGGATGTTGCCATCCTCATGAATCTTGGGAGCAGTATCCTGGAGTGCAGCTTCCATCGTAAGGACGGGAGGGAGAACCTCATAGGAAACCTTCACCAAGGAGGTCAGCTCCTCGATGGTCTCCGCCGATTTCCCCACCACCAGGCAGATGGCATCGCCGGTATAGCGGGTGATGCTGCCTACCGGGATGAAGACCGGCCAATCCTGCTTGATGTGGCCGATGATATTGTGTGGAACGTCGTCACTGGTGAGGATATGCACAAAGTCCGGATGTTTCTCAGCAAGACTGCTGTCGATGTCCAGGACTTTTGCCCTCGGAAAGGCTGAGCGTACAGCTTTTGCATGGAGCAAACCGGGGATGCGGATGTCATCTGCATACAGGCCCTGTCCCAAGGCCTTTGCCTTGGCATCGACCCGCTGGTAGCGCTTGTCGAGGCGTGGTTCTTCTTCCTGATGGGGAACCTCCAAATGATCCCTGAAAAACTCTGCAGCCAGAAGAATGGCTTCCTCAATTTTCTTGTATCCGGTACAGCGGCATATGTTGCCTTTGATCGCTTTCTGTACCTCCTCCAAGGTCGGATTGAGGTTCTTGTCCAACAGGCTCTTTGCGCTGATGATCATGCCCGGTGTGCAATACCCGCACTGCACAGCCCCGGCTTCGGCAAAACAGTAGGAGTAGACATCCATCTCGCGCTGGCTCAGCCCTTCGATGGTGATGACAGACTTGCCTTCCAGGCGGGAGAGGGGGATGGCACAGGCTTTCATCTTCACCCCATCAACCAAGATTGTGCAGGTGCCGCAGGCTCCTTCGCTGCATCCGTCCTTGGTTCCGGTGAGGTTGAGATCTTCTCGGAGAAACCTCAGCAGTTTCTTGTCGTTTCCGTCATAGGTGATGGGGTTTCCATTTACGCTGAATGCATACATAGCTGTGCTCCTTAATGCAGTGGGAACAGGTGCTAGCCGCTTAGCGTCGGTATCCAGGAAAGGATACGTCAGTCTGTGATGCTATCCATCCTCATAATTTCAAAGTGGATGCAAAAAGTCAATATCTTGTTGTAATATAAAGCTTTTTGCATCATTCCGTGTTGCATTTGACTCGATGACGCCACCAGAGTGGCAGGCACAGGCAGGAAAATGCAACAAATTCCCCTGCCTGTGTTCCAAAAGCCTAAATACGCTTTTCCCTGTTGAAGGGCTGGCCCAGGGCGGTGGGGCCCAAGAGCTGGCTCTCCCTGCTGAAGGCAAGGACGACAATAACCATGACATACGGAAGCATGACGGCAAACTCATAGGGGAAGTTGATGCCTTGTCCCTGGATGGCAAGCTGCAACGCTTGAGCCAAGCTGAAGAGCAGCGCCCCTCCCATGATCTTCACCGGATGCCAGTGACCGAAGTAGACCAAGGCGACTGCGATGAAACCGCGTCCTGCAATGATCTCGTCACTGAACATCTTAGCCTGGCAGAGACTGAGGTATGCTCCGGCAAGACCTGCCAGAGCTCCTCCGACTGCCAACGCCTGATAGCGTACCCTGTTTACCTGGATGCCGATTGAGTCGGCAGCACGGGGGTTGGTGCCCACAGCACGCACCCTCAGGCCCCAGGGGGTCTTGAAGAGGATGTACCACGCGGTGGGAACGAAGAGGAAGGCAAGGTAGACCAGGATGTTGTGTGAGAAAAAGATCGGCCCGAGGATGGGGATCTTTGAGAGACCGGGAATAGGCAGGTTGTCGATGCCGGGTACAGACTGGGTGCCGCCGACAAAGTGACGGAACAGGGTTCCGGCCGTTCCGACACCAAACATCTGCAGTCCGATGCCTGCAATGCCTTGGGGGGCTCGGAAGGTGACCACGACAAAGCCGAAGAGCATGCCGAACAGTGCGCCCACTCCCATGGCAAGCGCAAGACCCAGGACGTTGTAGATGCCCGGGGTGGGACCACCCTGTCCGATACTGTAGGGAACGAGCATGCCAAGGAAGGCTCCCATTGCCATGATGCCTTC
>RZYT01000035.1 GCA_009930195.1 Spirochaetia bacterium
TCCTTCTTCTCCCTCGGCATCCCACGCTTTACCCTCCAGCCATTGGTCGAGAATGCCATTTTCCATGGAATAGAACCCAAGGGAGGGGCAGGAACGGTAAGTCTCGAAGCACGGGTGGAAGATGAGCGGACCATTGTGCTGACCATCACCGATGATGGTGTGGGAATGGACGAGAAGGCCATCAGCGAGATATTCGGCACTGCAGGGAGCCCAACCAAGGGCATGTTCCGGGAGATTGGCATCCGCAATGTAGCAAAACGGATTGAGTATACCTACGGGGAGGGATACACCCTCTCCCTTGAGAGCAAGGTTGGTTCCTATACCAAGGCAATCCTCAGACTCCCCAGATTGACAAAGGAAGGTAAACCATGGCAACCAAACTGATCATTGCCGATGACGAACCGTTGGTGCTGGTGGGCCTGCAATCGATGCTGGACTGGGGCAAGCTCGATATAGAGATTGTTGCCGTGGTCCGCAATGGGAAGATGCTTGAGGAAGCCATCGAGCAGCATGTTCCCGACCTTGTGATCACCGACATCAAGATGCCCCTAAAAACCGGTCTGGAAGTCCAGAAGGAGTGCTCCGAAAAATACGGCAGGCTTCCTCTCTTCATCCTTCTTACCAGTTACGAGGAGTTCAGCTTCGTAAAGGAAGCTCTCAGCTACCAAGCTGTCGACTATTTGGTCAAGCTGGAGTTGACTGAAGAGAAACTGCAGGCTTCGGTATCGAAAGCCCTGAAGCTGCTTGCACAGCTCAAAGGCTCGGAGGAGAACCATTTCCCCTTGCTTGAACGCAGTGCCATGCAAGGCTTTCGGGACAAATTCTTTGTCCGCCTCTTCAACGGCCTGATCGACTCACGCCAAGCCTTTGAGAAACAGAAGCGGGAGTTGCAACTCTCTCTGCATGAGCCGTGGCATGTGGTCTGTTATGTGGAGATCAAGACGGAGCAAGAGAGAGCGGAGGTGAACCTCTACAACAGCACCCTGGGTATGCTCAACCAAACCCTTTCACGCTACCTCACCTGCTATTTCACCAGTCTCGACCTTCATCATCTGGCCATCACCTTTTGTCTGACCAACGAGCAGCACGCACACTATCGCACCATCATCCGCCAAGTCCTGGAGAAGACCCTGCAAGTCATCTACAACTACTTCTCAGTCAACCTGGTCTGTTCAGTCGGCCTTGCAGTGCAGGACCCATTCTTTCTGCACACGTCCTTCCTCTCCGCCCGGCAACTGATTACCTCCCAGCCGGGGAATCAGGCAATTCTCTTTGCACAGCAATGGGAAGAGGGTGAGGACACCTTCTCACTCGATCCTTACCGAAGCCGCCTGACCCGCTCGTTCGAGGAACTCGATGCCCAGCAACTGGCCTTGGTCATGGAAGATGTGGCGGCAGGGATGGAGCGACAAAATCTACTTCCCCTGCAAGCGATCGAAGTTGCGAGCAGCATTCTGTATATGGCCATCAGCTTGCTGCCGGACGGCCAGCATCTGGTGGAACAAGCGTTCGACGACCAGAATGGAGGCTACCGGCTGATTTACACCAGCACATCCACTGCCGCTGCCAGTGCATGGCTGAGAAACCTGGCCCAAGGGCTGGGTGAGCAGTTGCAGTCACGGAAGACCGACTATCGGGCAAAGGTGGTTGCGAACGTTCAGCAGTACATCAAGGAAAATGTGAAGCGGAAGCTCAACCTTGGCGAGGTTGCCATGCTGTTCGGCTTCAGCCAAAACTATCTGAGCAGTCTTTTTTCCCGGTACAGCGGTTGCAGCTTTGTGGAGTACACAACCCAAGTGAAGGTTGCAGCAGCGAAGGAAATGATGGCCAAGGGTGATTACAAGATGTATGAGATCGCCGATACGCTCGGCTTTGAGAGTTCTTTCTACTTCAGCAAGGTATTCAAGAAAGTTGAGGGAGTCTCCCCCCGCCAGTACCTGCAGCACCTCGAACGAAAACGGAGTTGAGCATGTTCACCGCATACCTGTCCAAGTTGCCTTCCTTTCTTCAGGACTATCGCCTTGCCCCAGATTCTCAAGACCGTAGGTTCTGGGAGCGAGACGATGATGAGCTGAGAGAGTTCATCCTCCGTGATGCCGCCGTGTTGTCCAAGGAACCACTGCCCTCTCTTCTCGCCTCCGATTATCTGGCTTTCGCCAAAACAGGCTCACGCATCCTCTATGAGAACCCATACTTTGCACGCAGAACACGGTTGGGCACCCTTGCCCTCGCCTACTGTCTCAAACCGGACGAGCAGGTGATGCAAGCCATCATCGACTGCATCTGGGCCATCTGCGAAGAGTCGACCTGGTGTTTGCCGGCACACAACAGCTACATCCGCGATACACCTCAGCTGCCGCTTGCACAGGTGGACAGGCCGGTGATCGATCTCTTCAGTGCAGAAACGGCCGCCACCCTTGCCCAAGTGTACGCTTTGCTCAAGCATGCCCTGGATGAGGAGACACCGCTCATCGCCCAACGCATCGAGAAGGAGATCGAACGAAGGATTCACAAACCGTATTTGGAGGAACACTTTTGGTGGATGGGAAAAGACGGGGAACCGATGAACAACTGGACAGTGTGGTGCACCCAGAATGTGTTGCTGTGCACCTTTCTGCTCCCTACCTGCCAAATCTTTCGCCATCGGGTGGCAGAAAAGGCTCTTGCCAGCCTCGACTTCTTTCTCAAGGACTATGGTGATGATGGTTGCTGCTCGGAAGGTGCGCAGTACTACCGCCATGCAGGGCTCTGTCTCTACCTCTGCATCGACATCCTCAACCAGGTTGGAAGCAATTTCCTGAAGCCGGTATACCAAGAGCCGAAAATCCGCAACATCGCCTCCTACATCCGCCATATCCATGCCCAAGGGCCCTACTACTTCAACTTCTCCGACTGCTCGGCTCTTGCAGGCCCCTGTACGGTTCGCGAGCTGCTGTTTGCCCGTGCCATAGACGATGCAGAACTTGAAGCCTTCGCCCTGCACAGTGCACAGCTGAGGCCCAAGTCCGAACGACATCTTCCCCAGGAGATAAACCTCACCTACCGACTGCTTGAACTGATGAACCAACACAGTATGGAAACAGAGGCATTCTTGCCACCCCAATGCGACCACTCCTACCCAAGCGTCGGAATCTTCACCAGTTATGACAAGCACTTCGCACTTGCAGTGAAAGCCGGAGGAAACGATGACAGCCACAATCACAACGATACAGGCTCTATAACCCTCTATAAGGACGGGAAGCCCGTCCTTATAGACATCGGAGTGGAAACCTACACCAAACAGACCTTTTCAACCCAGCGCTACGCAATCTGGACGATGCGCTCGGTCTACCACAACCTGAGCAACTTCCCCCCGCATGAACAACAGGCAGGCCGTACGTTTTGCAGCACGGTACTTGAAAATACAGAAGGGCCGGAGAGAATCATCAGCATGGAGCTGGCCGGCTCCTACCCCAGGGGCATCGGGCTGCACTCCTATAGGCGAACGGTAACTCACCGCAAGGGAAGAGACATCGTCATCAAGGAACAGGTGGAAGGCACCTGCGTACCCATACTCAGTCTGATGACGGTGGAACAGCCTTTGGTTGAAGACAAGCTCATCCACGTGGGAAAGGATGCACTCATACGATTCAGTGAAGATCTCTGCTCCGTGGAGGTGGAGACCATCCCCATCACGGATGCCAGGTTGCTGGCGGTCTGGCCGAAACAGGTGTATCGGATCTTGGCAAGCTATGAGCATCATCTGGAAATCACCATCACCTGATAGTCGTTCTTTCCCCGATAATTCCTGACAATTTCATGAATATGGAAAGTTTCTCAGTTGTCTTGTCCTATAACAGGACCTAGAATCAAGACATCATCAGTGTTTCTGCTGCAATGCATCCAATCTTTCTGAGGAGTTTGCCATGACAAAACGACGGTATCTCATCATACTGCTCGCCTTCAGCCTTTTTCTGGTCTCCTGCGGCACCCTGTTCACAGCCGGAGGATCGGAGTATCGCTCAGCCATGTCCGCCTACAAGGCACAGGAGTATGAGAAAGCATTCCTCTCCCTCTCCGATGCGCTGAGGATCAACCCAACCTTTGAGGAAGCACTCTCCATGTATCCGGTTGTCTTCAATGAAGGATCCAGCTTCTATCGTGTCATCATCACCAATGCCGGCAACAAGAATGACCTCGCTTCTGCTGACAGGCTTTGGTCAGCGTACAGAAGCCTGTATGCAATGCATGAACGGGCCCGCAGCGATGGACGAGGGGTCGTAGCATTCGAGGACTATGCGCACAACGTCAAGACTGCTGGGCAAAAGGCCGGCGAACTCTGGTTCGGAGAGGCTGAGAGATTGGCCTCACGCACTGACAGAAAGAGCCAGCAGGAGGCTGTTGCAGCATACGAGAAGGCCAAACTGCGCTACCCTGAACTCCCGAATCTTGAACAACGGCTTGCAACAGCCCTTGCCAAGGCGACAGTATCGCTGATGGTGGTCGGCAGCGGTCCCGATGATGCCTTCCACTCCATGGTATTGGCTGATATCAAGAAAACCTTCGCCCAGAATCGGTTTGTGCAGGTGATGGACAGCCCAAGTTTCCTCAATACCTCCACTACCAAGGGTCCGACGGAATTGGCCATCGAGCATGCCAGGGCGAACCAGGTCAACTATCTTTTGGAAATCATGGTGTACAACAGGACAGAACAGATCCTTACCGAAGAGCCGGTTCGGCTTCCCAGGGAGAATCCGCTGTTTGACGGGATCAAGCGGACCATGGGCTATTCAATCAAGAATACGGTAAGTTACCGCCTTTTTGACTTGAGAAACCTGAAGGTCATAGCGGGCAATACCTTTGCTACCGAGGAAGGCCCCTACACCTACGATTTCTCCTATGTGAAGGCGGAAGGACTGCGGGAATTGAATCTGGAAAATACCGGTAAGCGCAATCTCAGGTTTGTCAGCACAAATTCTGCCCCTGACATCGCCATCCCGATCATCAACCAGTTGCGGACCGGATACTACAACATCCCCAGGCCGTCAACCATTGCCGACCCCACCGACCAAACCTTGTGGACGGCCTACTACAAGGATCGCTACCGATCATTCAGGGATCTTGCCCAGCAGGAGAGCGGGAGACAGCTGTTCTACGCAATAGAAGTGGTGCACCATCTCTCAGATGACACCTATACCACCCTCGGCATGACGGTAGAGGAAGCAGTCCAGGAGTCGAAGGTCAACAGTGCCATCATGAACGCACTCAGCCATACTGCCCGTGCGCTCATAGATGCAGAAAAACAGACCAGGGGAAGTTCCTACCAGACAATCGGCATGGAGGTAGGAAAACTCATCAAGGACATATTCTGATCTGGATGTGAAGATCTCCCATACTGCCTTCTCCATTCGGGGAAGGCTTTTTTCTGCAACATCCCCAATCGACACCAATCTGTTGCTTATCAGCAATTTGGGCATTGCAGACCCAATTTTCCGAATTTTCCGTTTGACACCACCGATAGGCTGGGGTACAGTTATCCGTAGATAAAATAATTGGAGGCATTATGGCCACAGTACAACTCAAGAACATTTGCAAAGTGTACGAAGGTGGAGTCAAAGCCGTCGACAACGTCAACATTGACATCAAGGACAGACAGTTCGTCGTCCTGGTCGGCCCTTCTGGTTGTGGTAAGTCCACGACCCTCCGCATGGTAGCAGGTTTGGAAGACATCACCAGTGGTGAGCTCTACATCGACGGGAATTTGGTGAACGACGTTCCCCCGAAGGACAGAGACATCGCCATGGTATTCCAGAACTATGCTCTGTATCCCCACATGACCGTGTATGATAACATGGCATTCGGTCTGAAGATCCGCAAGTTCCCCAAGGAAGAGATTGACCAGCGCGTTCGCGAAGCAGCCAAGATCCTCGAGATCGAAGAACTGCTCGACAGAAAGCCCAAGGCTCTTTCCGGTGGACAGAGACAGCGTGTTGCCGTTGGTCGTGCAATCGTCCGCAAACCAAAGGTATTCCTCTTCGACGAACCCCTTTCCAACCTCGACGCAAAACTTCGTGTCCAGATGCGCGCAGAGATCTCTTCCCTGCACAACCGCCTCAAAGCCACGATGATCTACGTTACCCACGATCAGGTTGAAGCACTCACCATGGCAGACGTCATTGTTGTCATGAAGTTTGGTGTCATCCAGCAGATTGGTGGTCCTCTCGATCTGTACAACAACCCGAACAACAAGTTTGTTGCCGGATTCATTGGATCTCCTCCGATGAACTTCTTGGAAACCGCTGTTGAAGCAGATGGTTCTGACATCTATGTCAATGAGGGAACCTTCCGCCTTAAGGTCACCGCAGAGCAGAAGAAGATGCTTACCCCCTATGTGGGCAAGTCTGTCATCTTCGGCATTCGCCCTGAGGATGTAGTCTTCAGCAACACACCCAAGGATGGCGAGACCATCAATGGTACCGTCAGTGTTGTCGAACCTCTCGGAAGTGAGACCCATGTCTATGTGTCCACCTCCAAGAGCCAGGTCATCGGTAAGATTGAACCCAGTCTTGTTCCCGCTCCGGACACCAAGATCTCCTTGATCCCGGATATGGTGAAGGCAAAGTTCTTCGATCTGGAGACTGAGCAGGTCATCAAGGCCTAAGTTCATTGCCAGCAATTGTACCGGCCCTCTTTTGGGGCCGGTTTTTATTTGTCTGAAGATGGCAAGCAAAAGATGCACCAGCCAACGCTATCATGCAAAGGGATGCCAAGAGACATGCATGACTGATCTGCACGTGCCAATGACTTGAAGGGGATCTCTGCAATCTGAGAAACTCCTGGCAGAAGGATGTTCGATACGAGCAATAATCCGTAGCTCTGTATCCTTCCCTTTTTGTTTCTGGAAAAGCAGATGGCATGATGCCGTTGAAAGCATCCCTTCCCCCCTCCTGATAAAACAGACCCTCATGGAGCAGATGATCCACGAGGGTCTTTGCGTATCAGTTGGGAGGAGTATCAAGCTACTTTCGATGATCTCGATTTGGAGTACAAGTCGAATGCAACGGCAGCGAGCAACACAAAGCCCTTGATAGCTTGCTGCCAGTCAGTACTGATGCCAATGATTGACATACCGTTGTTCAGCACTCCGATGAACAAGCCACCGACGACTGCCCCAATGATGGTGCCTACACCGCCGGAGACGGCGGAACCGCCGACGTAACACGCAGCGATGGCGTCCATCTCAAAGTTCTGCCCTGCTTTCGGGGTGGCCGAATTGAGCCGGGCAGTGAATACCATTGCAGCCACTGCAGCCAGGATCGCCATATTGGTGTAGATCCAGAACATCACCCACTTTACCTTGACACCTGACAGCTCTGCAGCCTTCCTGTTTCCGCCAAGAGCGTAGATATGACGACCTTGGACCGTCTTGGAAGCAACAAACTGATACGCTATCACGAGGATGCCCAGAAGAATCAGGATATTCGGGAAACCCTTGTACACAGCAAAGACAACCGTGAAAGCAACCAGAACCGTGGCAATGAAAACAACTTTCGCAAGCCAGACCCCGCCAGGAAGTATGTCAAAATCATACTGCTTCTGCTTATTTCGTTTTTGGATTTCGCTGAAGATGATCAGTGCAACGATGAGCAAGCCGATCAAGAGGGTAAACACGTGAAAATGCAATTTCCCGACTTCCAGTCCCCCAAACGGATCAGGAATATAGCCGGACGAAATCAGCTGGAATCCCTTGGGGAAAGGAGCCTTGGTCTGTCCTTTCATGATGACCTGACCCAAACCACGGAAAATCAACATACCGGCCAAGGTGGCTATGAATGGCGGAACGTTCACGAACGCAATCCAAAACCCTTGCCACATGCCTATCAAGGCACCAACCAGCAGGGCAACCAACATTGCCACGTACGGATTCCACTGCAGGTCCACCATCATGACACCACACAGTGCCCCAATGAAACAGACGATGGAGCCGACAGAAAGGTCGACGTTACCTGTCAACGTACACAGCAACATACCAACGGCAAGAATCAGGACATAACTGTTCTGAAGCACCAAGTTCGTCAGATTAACGGGCCTGAAAAAGATGCCATCCGTCAAGAGCCCAAATGAGACCATCGCCACGGCCAAGGCGATGACCATCATATACTGCCTCACATTCTTTTTCAAAATTGCAATCAAGCCACTCATCCCACACTCCTTCTCGTACACACACAGTTGAATAATTATCGGATCATATACACAGTCACAAACAGAGTTGCCTCAATTGTTCAGAATATTACGCATGATCTCTTCCTGGGTAGCGGTCTCTCCAGAGAGTTCTGCGGTGATCCTTCCCTCACTCATTACATATATCCTGTCACTCATCCCAATGATTTCCGGCATTTCGCTGGAAATCAGAATGCACGCCATCCCTTGTGCGGCAAGCGAATTGATAATCGTATAGATCTCATGTTTCGCACCGACATCAATGCCGCGGGTGGGTTCATCAAGAATAAGTACTCTCGGGTCACTGAACAACCATTTTGAAAGAACAACCTTCTGCTGATTGCCTCCTGAAAGGTTCCCTGTCAACTGGAGAATTGTCGGCGTCTTGGTATTGAGACGCTTGCAAAAATCCTCCGCTACGATATTCTCCTCGTGCTCATTGATCACCGACATGTTGGCAATCTTCTTCAGCTTGGCGATAGTCGTGTTTTCCTTCACATTCTGAATCATCACCAAACCCAATTCCTTGCGGTCTTCAGGAACATAAGCAACCCCATGCGAAATTGCCCTGGGGATTGTGCTGATATCCACCTCAGAACCCTCAATCATTATTTTTCCGGAAATGGTCTTCCCATACGAGCGTCCGAAGACACTCATGGCAAGTTCTGTACGCCCGGCGCCAACCAGACCGGCCAACCCGACAACTTCGCCGGAGCGGATCTGCATGTTCACCCCGTCAAGTTTATTGCGCTCCGGATTATCGGGATTCTGGACTGTCCAATCCTTGATCTCAAACAGTACGTCCCCAATAGGGTTGTCCCGTTTGGGGAACATATCGGTGATTTCCCGTCCAACCATCCCTTTGATGATCCGCTCTTCGCTGATTGATGCTTCGCCGTTTTTCGTTCGTTCAACTTCCAGTGTTTCGATGGTCTTGCCGTCCCTAAGGATGGTAATGGAGTCCGCAACGGCGGCCACCTCATTGAGTTTATGGGAGATCAACACGGAAGAGATGTTGCTCGTATCCCTCAGTTCCTTGAGGATCTCAAGCAAATGCTGACTGTCTTTTTCATTGAGTGCGGAAGTAGGCTCGTCAAGAATCAGGAGCTTGGCATGCTTGGCCAACGCCTTTGCAATCTCAACCATCTGTTGTTTGCCTACCCCAAGCTTATTGACCGGCAGGTTCGGATTCTCATGAAGCCCGACACGCTCCATGTATTTCAATGCATCTTCACGGGTCTTGTCCCAGTTGATGACATTGAACTTTGCCCGCTCATCACCGATGAACATGTTCTCTGCAATGGAAAGATAGGGACTCAAAGCCAGTTCCTGATGGATGATGACAATCCCAGCCTGTTCACTTTGCTTGATACTGGAAAAGGTGCAGCGCTTGCCTCCAAAAAGGATGTCTCCTTCATAGGTTCCATACGGATACACACCTGACAGGACTTTCATCAATGTTGATTTTCCGGCGCCATTCTCGCCAACCAAGGCATGAATCTCACACTCCCTGACATCGAGACTGACGTCGTCGAGTGCTTTCACCCCGGGGAATGTCTTGGTGATATGCTTCATTGAAAGCAGAATAGAATTGTTTGGCATACAGGTCCCTCACATTACAGACCGGAACCCGATTCCAATTCAGCCTCAGGCAGATGGCACCGGGTTCGCGATCATGCGATACAATTCCGGCTCCCGCAAGGAAGCCGGACAGATACTCTTACAGACCAACTTCAGCAGCAGAGTGGTAGCCGGTATCGACTACTTCAGCTTTCAGGTTGTCCTTGGTCACAATAACGGACTTCAGCAGTACGGAGGGAACAATGTACGGCTTGCCATTCTTGATGGAGTCGTTGTTGTAACTGGTGGTATCGAGACCTGCAGGAGTCTCACCGCGCATGATGGTGTCTACCAGCTCAACGGTAGCCTGACCAAGTACACGGGTATCCTTCAGGACGGTTGCATACTGCTCGCCGGCAAGAATCGACTTGCAGGAAGCTACGATGCAGTCCTGTCCACCAACAACCGGCAGCGGCTTTCCGGCAGTGCCGTATCCAACAGCCTTGCAAGCTTCAAGCGTGGAAAGACTGATCGGATCGTAGGGGGAGAGAATTCCGTCGAGGGTCTGGTTGGTATAGTGTGCGGAAAGGAGGTTCTCCATTCTGGACATTGCCAACTCATTGCTCCAGCGCAGTGTTCCGACTGTATCCATGCCCTTCTGGCCGGATCCAATCTTGAGGGTTCCATTGTCAAAATAGGGCTTGAGCCTATCCATGGCGCCGTCATAGAACTTGTAGGCGTTGTTGTCGTCAGGGGATCCACCGAACAGCTCAATCAGCAACGGCTTCTTCGCAGGAGTGTCCAACTTCATGCCTTGGATAAGAATGTCACCCATCTGCTGGCCGACAGCATAGTTGTCGAATGACAGATAGTAGTCAACATTCGGGGACTTCATGATCAAGCGGTCATACGCGATTACAGGAATCTTGGCTTCAGCAGCTTTTGCCAATACATCGCTCAATGCAACGCCGTCAATTGAAGCAATGACGAGCACTTTCGCATCCTTGGTGATCAGATCCTCGATCTGACGAACCTGGGTGGGAATGTCGTCATCAGAGAACTGCAGGTCAACTTTGTAGCCAAGAGCTTCCAAACCTGACTTTACAGCCGCTCCATCCTTGTTCCAGCGTTCCTCTGACCT
The DNA here is from genome assembly GCA_009930195.1 of Spirochaetia bacterium. Lineage (GTDB taxonomy): Bacteria > Spirochaetota > Spirochaetia > Sphaerochaetales > Sphaerochaetaceae > Sphaerochaeta. Next base: position 10,901 of record RZYT01000035.1, read on the forward strand.
GGTAGGCATGACCACACCGATCATCCCTTTGTCAGATGAAGTTTCGGCCGCTCCTCCAGCAAACATCATGTTCATTGCCATGAGAAGTACCAATCCAACTACCAGCACCTTTTTCATACAGAGCCTCCTTAATGTGTATGCGTTAACGTTCACGCACCATCGAAAACAAAGCATCAGAAACGACGCTTGATTAACTCTATCATCGGTACTGGTAGCCGTCAAGAATTTTACTTGAGGGATTTTCTGGGGAAATTGGAGAATATGGGCGTTGGGAAATCCAGCGGTAACGTTACTTAAAGCAGCTGGGCCACCGCCGCAAGGACAGCTGGTGGCCAGGAGAGCCCTACTCTTCCCCAGCTCTTACAGCAGGGCGTTCTGTCTCCAGCGAATGTCCTCTACAACCAAATAGCAATTCCCGTCCACCTTGCGTGCAAGCTGCAGCACATGCTTGGCATCCCGACGCTTCACTTGCACAAACAGCAGGATGACCTGCCCGTCCCTTCCCTGCCCTTGGAATTCCGTAACCCGAAACCCCTCATCCCTGAGACGCTTGGCGACTTGTGCACCTTCGACAGAGAATACCTTCACCACCTGATCCCCGATCTTGAGCAGATTCTCCAGTGTCATGCCGACAAAGGTTCCCGTTGCGAAACCCAGGGCGAATGCAAAGGCGGTAAGAGGATCGGAAAGGTCATTGAGCACTTTGGATACGGCAAAAACCCAGACAAGGGATTCAAGAAAAGCGATGCCAAAGGTAACCATTCGCTTGCCGCGAATAATCATTGCATGGCGCAAGGTCCCAAGCGATACATCAAAGACCCTGGCTACAAAAATGACCAGGGCCAACAAAAGAGATTCTGTGGTAAATATTTTGCTACCCTCATGTTAGTGATGAAATGGATGCACGATCCACCCACACCATACAAAGGATACCAGAAAGAAACAAGCCGGTAGCTCACACTCCAAGTATTCCCATATAAGAATACTTGGAGCTGTTTTGTGCTATGCGAACAGAGCGTTGTACAGACTCTTCACTGCCGCTTGCGCTTGGCCGGCATCAACTCCGAGCAGAATCGAAGTATCGCTGGATCCATAGTTGAAGAAATGCAGCTTGATTGCATCCTGGGCAAGAGCAGAGGTGCTCTTGGCGATGAGAGCAGGTTCATCCATCACTCCGGCACCTACGATGCCTACGATGGCATGCCCATGGTCAATCGAAATGGAATCAAGGGCAAACTCGCTCTTGATGCGCTGACACATTGCATTGAGCACACTTTCACTGGCCTGGGTGGTCTCGAAGAACCAAACAATGCTGTCCACCCCGAACAGGGAGAAAGAAGGCCGGACACCGAAGATGTGCAACATGGTCAGCAGTGCATGCCTGATTCCATTCTTCTTGAAAAGCATGAGTTTCCTGAGGGAAAGGCGGCTATACCCCGTCTTTGCAGAAACACCAGCCAGCGGGTTGCCGTCGATCTCCCGGGAAGTGACGATCATGGTTCCCCCGTCAAGCGGAGCATTGGTGTTCTTCACATTGATGGGAATCCTGGATGCAATGACCGGGGCAATCGCCTCCTCATGAAAGACTCCAGCCCCTACTCCGGCAAGCTCCCGGACTTCACGATAGGTCATGGTCTTGATGACCTTCGCATGCTCCACAAGGCGGGGATCGACGCAGAACACACCCGAAACGTCCGTCCAGTTCTCGTACGTCTGTGCCTCGGCTGCACGAGCAAGAATTGCTCCGGTGATGTCAGAACCACCACGACTGAAGGTTTTCACTTTCCCTTCACTGTCACAACCGTAGAAGCCGGGAACAATGTACTTGGTACCCTTCTTCAGGACTTTCCTGAGGTTGTTGTAGGTCTCCTCATGTACCGTCCCGTCATCCTTGATGACAATGAGCGGGTCGGTATCAAGGAAGGTCCACCCAAAGTATGCTGCAACCATACGTGCAGCAAGATGCTCACCACGGCTTGCCGCATACTCGGCACCATGGCCGGCATCAATCATTTGCCTGACTTCTTCCAGGATTGCCACAAAAGGCTTGGCATCCATCCCCAAATCGGCAAGGATATTGGTGTAGCGAAGGGCTACTTTCCTGAAAAGCTCACGGCAAGACTGCCCCTGCTGGACAAGAGCATTGCAGGCATAGAGCATATCAGTCACTTTCTCATCATCTTTGCTCCGTTTACCTGGAGCCGAAACGATGACGATCTGTCTCTGAGGGTCAGCATCAACAATTGATTTGACTTTCTGTATTTGCTTGGCGTCAGCCACTGAACTGCCACCGAATTTGCATACGATCATGGGGAATCCTCCCACCTTTCTAGGATGTCTCTAGAGCGTATTGTATTGAAGGATAGCATGTTGTGCAAGTGAATCTGTTTTTCTGAAAATACATGACAGACAGCGTATTCACTGCTACTCTACGTACAAGAGGGAATCATGCAGGACTCAAAACGTTCGATAGTTGCCTGGGCGTTGTACGATTGGGCGAACAGTGCCTTTGCCACCACCGTCATGGCGGGTTTTTTCCCGGTTTTCTTCACGGCTTACTGGGCAGTGGGCGCAAGCAGCGAGCAAGGTACCTTCTATCTGGGCTTTGCCAACTCCCTCGGGTCTCTCATCGTCGCCCTCCTTGCACCCTTTTTGGGTGCCATCGCAGACTGGGGAAGCTACAAGAAACGGCTGCTCGCATTCTTTGCCCTTCTTGGATCTGTCATGACGGCCAGTCTCTTCATTTTATCGTCCGGCTCCTGGCCGTTGGCTGTGCTCTTCTACTCGCTGGGGGTGGTTGGATTCAGCGGTGCCAATACCTTCTACGATGCACTGCTCCCCTTCGTGGCTTCAGAGAAGAAAGTGGACTTTGTCTCTTCCCTCGGCTATTCGCTGGGGTATATCGGGGGAGGTCTCCTCTTTCTGGTAAACGTGCTGATGTTCCTCAATCCCTCTTGGTTCGGGATTGCCAGTCAGGAAAGCGCAATCAAGATCAGTTTCGTCATTGTCGGTATCTGGTGGGTGGCGTTCACCATTCCCCTTCTGGTATTGGTGAAGGAGGAACAGAGGGAGAAAACCCTTTCCCTCAGGCAGTCCATCAGCAAGGGCTTGCATGTGACGACCGAGACAATCAGGAGTTTCAGGAAACTGAAAACCATTGCCCTCTTTCTCGCTGCGTACTGGCTCTACATTGATGGGGTGGATACCATCATCCGAATGGCGGTCAACTACGGTTCCAGCCTCAACTTTCCCAGTGACTCACTGATCATCGCCCTCCTGATCACCCAATTCGTTGCCTTCCCTGCAGCCCTCGGCTATTCGGCTTTCGGCAAGCGCATCGGAGTCCGCCAGGCTCTCATGGTCGCCATTGCAGCCTACATCATCATAGCCATCCTGGGCTTCTTCATGACAAAGGTGCTGCACTTCTATCTTCTGGCCATCTGCATCGGGCTCTTCCAAGGTGGTATCCAAGCCCTGTCGAGGTCCTATTACACCCGTCTCATTCCCAAGGAACGGTCGGCAGAGTTCTTCGGCTTCTTCAATATGCTGGGCAAGTTCGCAGCAATCATCGGTCCGGCACTGATGGGGATTGTCACCCTCATCACCGGCTCGACCCGCATGGGGATCCTCAGCCTGATCCTGCTGTTTGTGGGAGGGTTCCTGTTGCTCAGGCTGGTGAACGAGGAGAAGGGACAAGCGGAAGCAGAAGCGTACCTGCAGATCAAGTGAATTGAGGCGCCTTTACACACTTGTCCGGGTATGGTATTACTGAAGCCTCAGATTCGATTCGCAAAGGAATACCATGCAACAGTTGCAAGAAAATAAGATGGGGATCAGACCGATCCCCTCACTGGTTTTGTCCATGTCATTTCCCATCATGCTGAGCATGCTGGTGCAAGCTCTCTATAACATCGTGGACAGTATGTTTGTCTCCCACTACAGCCAGGATGCCCTGACTGCGGTCACCCTCGCCTTTCCGCTGCAGAACCTGCTCATCGCAGTAAGCGTCGGAACTTCCATCGGTGTCAATTCATTGCTTTCACGAAAGCTTGGGGCGAGGGATATCGAAGGAGCGCGGATGGCGAGCGGCAATGGGCTCACTCTCTCGGTGATCAGCTGGGCTTTCTTCGCCCTTCTCGGCCTCTTCTTCTCCAAGCCTTTCATAGGTTTCTTCTCCAACGATCCTGTGCTGGTGAACATGGGAACACAGTACATTGCTGTCTGTCTCTTTTTCTCACTTGGCATCTTCATCGATATCACCTGTGAGCGTATTTTGCAGGGTACAGGAGATACCTTCCACCCCATGATCATCCAAGGGACCGGGGCAATCGTAAACATCATCCTCGACCCCATCCTCATCTTCGGCCTCTTCGGTTTTCCCCGACTCGGTATCCTCGGAGCAGCGATAGCCACCGTATTTGCCCAGCATGTCTCAGCCCTGCTTGCAATCCTCTATGTGCGCAAGAATCATGAGATTCGGCTGACCAAGGCCTCCTTCCGCCTGAGAAAACAGACGGTGAAAGACATCTATGCGGTAGGGTTTCCTTCCATCATCATGCAGGCGATCGGTACCATCCTTACCACCAGCCTCAACAAGATCCTCATCGGCTTCGGAACCAGTGCCGTCGCGGTATTCGGCATCTATTTCCGCCTGCAGTCCTTCGTCTTCATGCCGATTTTCGGTCTGAACAGCGGTATGATCCCGGTCATAGGCTACAACTATGGGGCGAAACGGCCCAAGCGCATCACCCAGACCATCCGGGTGGGAATGGTGGTTTCCCTGAGCATCATGACCGCGGGTTTCCTGGTCTTCACCTTCCTGCCGCATGTGCTGCTTGGGTGGTTCAATGCTACCGATGAGATGCTTGCCATTGGAATCGTAGCCATGCAGCGCATCAGCCTCTGCTTCATCTCCGCAGGTTTTTGCATTGTCCTCATGGCACTGTTCCAAGGCATCGGGGAAGGCTATGTCTCCATGATCATCTCGGT
>RZYT01000243.1 GCA_009930195.1 Spirochaetia bacterium
AGGCTCTTGCTCACTGACAAAGCAGTGCATCAGTCTCTCATACGCAGGATGAAGATCCTGCGTATTGACCAAGACAACCAGCTGTTCGCTTGACCGGGTGATGCCGACATGGACCAAGTTCTTGAGAATCTCATCCTGTTCTACCTTTTCATAACCAGAAAGATTGCTCGGTTGACGAGTCAAACAGAGCAGAACCAAAGGAAACTCCACCCCCTTTGCCGAATGGATGGTACTAAGACGTATTCCCTGTTCTTCGGTAAAGGAGAATGAGGGACAGAGCATCTCATTGATTTCCATGCCCGATTGTTTCACCTGCTGGAGGATGGCAGGAAAGTCCTGCTTGCTGGGAGTGAGAATGCAGATGTTCTCAAGCTCATAAGAGAGTACTGTGCAATAGAAGGTGAGTTGTCTGACCAACTCATCCAGAACATGCTTTCTGCTCTTGCAGGGTATCAGATTCGGTGGTGGACCATCCCTGAAGGCTGAAGGAAGTGTTCTTTGCCCGCAATAGCGTTGATCGAGTTGTTCGATGGGAATTGTGTTGCGATGATTGGTCAAAAGGCGATAGCTTTGTCTGCCTATCACGATTCCACTTTGCGAGAGTGGAAGTCCTTTCAGGTATAGCCTTTGTTGTGCATCACAGCTGAGCATCATCGATTTACATGTCAGTTTTTTCAGAACGGAGAGAGCTGCCCTGCCAAGGTCCTGCACTTCATCTACGAACAGGTTGTCAAACATGAGTGACGATTCACGCTCTCTTTCCAGATGCTCCAAGAGGCGAACAGCTACACTGGTGAAGCTGTATCTGCCCAATGTTTTCATCTGCTGCAGCACCTCTTGCTTGATTGCATAGATTGCCTTGCGCTGCTGTTTGCCCAATCTGCGTTTCAGCCCTTGCCGTACCACCTTCGATTCGAGATACTCTTCTTCGCTGATAGAGTGCCGAAAGATGAACTGTTCGATCTCTTGCTCAAGCAACCAAAGTGGAATCGATTCGGTTGCAAAAGGAGTGAGCAGATTTTTCAAGAGTTCACCATCGAGCTCGGAGGCAGGTTCGAAGTGCTGTAAAAGGGAGAGGAGAAGGGCATCAACGGTCATGATGGTATGGTCTGTTTGGCAATCGGAAAGCAGGTTGCTCAGGTACTGGTTGTATTTGACTAAGGTTCGAGTATAGGTCACCAAAAGGCAGCGTCTCTGTGGATACTGTGAAAGACAGTTCTGGTACGCTTTCATCAGCACCAACGTCTTTCCACTTCCAGCACCTCCTCGGATAATGCTGTCTTTTTCAAAGGACAACTTCTCAAGCACTGAGCGTTGCTCTGCGGTCAACCTGATCACCTGGCTCTCATACTGACGACGGGTTCGCGTACAGACAACGAAGCTTCTCAGTGCCTCAACATAGCTGCCGACCTCTTTTTGCGCTGCCAGTTGTTGTTGCTTCTCCCTGACCGCGCACTTCAAGGCAAACGTTTGGCCTCTGAGTTCATCGATTTTCTCTTGGGACTTCTCCTGGGCTGCATCGAGTTCCCTGAGCTGTCGCTCCTTCTCACCAAGTTCATGATAGGCAGTTCGCATCTGCTCACGAAGATCTTGATACTCAAGCACTGTCTGTTCCAACTGCTTGTTGGAAGTAAGCAATCTGTCGGCAAGCTCTTTGAGGCGGGTATGCTCATCAAGCAGCTGCGCATAGCTGTCCGTACTCTCCCAGGCCTTGAGGTAGGCTGAGAGTTGCTCCAATTGCTTCTCAGTTCCAAGCTTTGCAAGTCGACAGAAGTGCAAAAGATGAAAGGTGGCAGCACGAGCTTCCTCAACGGATGAGAAGCGGAAACGGTGGCGTACCTCATTGGCTTGGATATGTGAGAACTTGAGTTGTTTCAGCGCAGGGACTTCTTTCAGATATTCGGTAGCTTCACTGGTGATTTCTTCAAGAAACTGGCTGAGCAGCGTAGCAAAGCTGCACTGCAGGTCCTCCATGGAGTAGCGCTCCCTCAACGATGCCTCGATGAATGAATGGGCTGCAAGTACAAAGAAACCAGGGTCGGTTCCCTGCAGGTGGTTCAGTCGTTCCAATCGTTGTGCGGTAAGCTCATCCATGGTAGGCAAAGTGTAGACGCCGCTGTCACCGATGGCAAGGAAAAATCGTCAGGCTTTGGTGGCGGCTTTGCGCAGTCGGTTGTTGATGGCCACCCCGATGCCTCGCTCTTCCATCAAGGAACCCACCATGCAGGTAAGATGCATGCTGTCCAGGTGCCTGATAGCCCAATAGAGGCGACGGGCCACTTCCTCTGCATCATCGGTTTCGCTGATGGTGACAACCGGTCCCTTGAAAGGAACCGAACTCTTCTCCACCAGGATGACTCCGACATCACTGCGGTCCTGATAGAGGGAGACATCGTCCACAAGGTAGAACGGGGTGGTGGGGGCATAGTGGCTGTCCAGAAGTCCCGGGCTGGGGAGTGTGGTGTCGGTAGGACCGGCTTTCTTGGCCATTTCAACGTTTCCCAGTATGGGCGCCAGCTCTTCCACTCCGATCTTCCCCGGCCTGAGGATGGTGGGTACGGCAGTGCAGAGGCTGAGTACGGTAGACTCAATGCCCACCGTGCAGGCTCCCCCATCGAGCACCGCCTCGATCCTCTCCCCCAATTGTTCTTTCACATGGGCTGCGGTGGTCGGGCTGGTGTAGCCGAAACGGTTGGCGCTGGGGGCTGCTATGGGGAGGCCGCTTGCCTTGATCAGGCTGAGTGCCAGGGGATTGGAAGGCATGCGGATCGCAACGGTCTCACTCCCGGCAGTGACGATGGAGGGGACGAGTGCACTCTTTTTCAGCACCAGGGTCAAGGGGCCCGGCCAGAAAGTCCGCATCAGGGTGTAGGCTTGCTCACTGACGTCAACGGCCAAGCCATCCAGTTGGGAAAGGTCAGCGATATGGACGATCAGGGGGTCGAAGAAGGGTCTCTGCTTTGCGGAGAAGATGCGCTTTACCGCTTCCTCATTGGTGGCATCGGCACCCAGACCGTAGACGGTCTCGGTGGGGAAAGCCACCAGCTTGCCCTCCTTGAGCAGGGAGGCATACGCTTCGATCAGGAGAGGAATTTGCTTCTGGGGCTCTGGATACTCGGCAATGAAAGCCAGTGCATCCTCTGTGGTATGAAAGTACAGGGTTTGCAACGGATCTTCAGAGCTGTCCAGCTTGCACAAAAAGCTCAGCCTTCCCTTCTCATCAAGATGGAAATCAGAAGAGGAAGCAAGCATGGCTTGCTTCTCTTGTTCCTTGGTCAGGGAAAACAGGGCATTGGTTTCACACAGTGCTTTTGCCAGTACCGTCTCTTCTTGTGCAGGGGAAATCACACACCTTCCGATACAGGATGGAAGGACAAGACCTGACAAGGTCTTGGCAAGAGCATAGG
>RZYT01000244.1 GCA_009930195.1 Spirochaetia bacterium
TCACCATACTGGACCTTGTCCTGGGAAAGAAGCATGGATTGGCTGGCTGTCTGGAACCAGTTGATCCCATGGTACTTGAGCGTCTCCTCAAGGCCAGGGTAATACCCGCATTCGGGAAGCCAGAAGCCTTTGGGAAGGTGACCGAAGGTGGTCAGGAAGGACTGCACCCCCAGTTCGATCTGGGCATTGATGGCAGTGGGATACTCTTTGTAGAGAGGCAGGTATGCATGCGTTGCCGCAGTGGTGGCCAATTCAAGGTGGCCGCTTGCCTCGAGTGCCTTGAAAGCATCCAGGATATTGTTTCGGTAGAGGTCCTGATAGTCGCTGAGATTCTGCTTCGCCTGATCAAGATAGAACTGCGCCATTTCCAGAAATTCCGGCTGACTTTCGCTGCAGCGCTGCACTTCCTTGTTGCCAAGTTCGATGTGGCGTTCAAGATACTGCAGGAACCTCTCCTGAAGGATCGGGTCGCTGAGCATGCAGCACAGGGTTGGGGAGAGGCTGATGGTGAACTTGAAGCTCAGGCGCTCGGCCTTGAGCTTGTTGAACATCCTCAGCAGGGGAAGATAGCTTTCGCTGATCGACTCGAACAGCCAGTCCTCTTCCAGAAATCTTGGATATTCGGGATGTCGGACAAACGGAAGATGGGCATTCAGGACGAAGGCCACAGACGTATTGGACATTACAGAACCCCCTTGCTCAAGGTCTGGGCGATCTCACGAAGCACAGCATTGTCAACGATCTCCCCTTCACGTGTCACCAGCGAAGAGAAGTGCATGGTGAACAGATCGCCGTCCATGGCAAGCTCCTCGACATGCTCCTGCCAGTATGAGGGAAAGGTCTCAACACTCTTGCTCTGGGCAAGGGACATCTCATTGCCTTTCTTGTCACGCCAGCACAGATCCACAACGTAGGAGGAACCGGAGTTCGGAAGATTGATGTTCCACTGGGTATCCTCAAGGGAGATGCTGATGTCGAATGTCTTGATCTCGCCGTTGGCCAGGTTGGTTTCCTGGACGCGCAGGAAGAGGCTGCTCTTCTCCTGACCATCCTCACCGAAAATCATCAGTGTGGAAGCTGGGGAGAGCGACCAGTAGGCATAGGCCCACTGCGGATCGCGCAACAGGACGTGAATGGAAGTATCAAGATAGCTCTCGGGAAGATCCTCGACTCCGGGCAGCGCATTGATATGTTGCTTGCTCCCCCGGAAATCAGTCAGTGCGTTGCAATACCGAGTTCGGTTGATCTTCCCTTTCATCGCTGAGGGGAGCTCATCATCCTGTTCCCCGAAAGCCTCCTCGAGTGCATCGATGAGTTCTTCGCGGTCGAGAGACTGCCAGTTTTTCAGCCGTTCTTGCTGAGCAATGTACTGCAGCTCGGTAGTAGACAAGGAATCAATGTTGATGAGAATCATGCTTACTCCCGCAACGCATCCAGATGGATGTTCTTTCCTGCAATCGTAAAAGAATCATCGGTCTTAGTCAACTGCGTGCGTTTTGCGACTCAGCCGAAGAGTGTCTGCAGGGCGAGGTCGACCATTGCGTCGAAGGTACTCTGGCGTTGAGCGGGAGGAACTTGCTCGCCGGTGAGCAGAGAATCGCTTACAGTCAGCAAGGTCAGCGCTTCCACCTGCTTCATGCGGGCCAGGGTATAGAGCTCACAGGTCTCCATATCGATGGCCATCGTTCCCAACGATTGGGCAATCTGTTTCTTCTCCTCCCCTTTCAGGTCGTAGAACTGGTCACTGGTGAATACATTGCCGACGGCGAACCCGAGCTTTGCGGCCTTTGCATGCTCAACAGCCTTTGCAAGAAGGTCGAAGGAGGCGGTGGGTGCAAACTGATACGAACCGAATCGACTGGGATTCATCGCACTGTCGCTATCTGCAGCCTGGGCAATGAGCACATCCTTCAGATGCAGGGTTTCACTCATCGTACCGCAGGTGCCGACGCGCACCAAGCGCTTTGCATGATACGTGTCGATCAGCTCATGGGCATAGATGGAGAAAGAGGGCATGCCCATCCCGGTTCCCTGTACCGAAACACGGTTGCCATGCCAGTAGCCGGTGAAGCCCAGCATTCCTCGTATCTCGTTGTATTGGATGACATCAGTCAGATAGGTTTGTGCAATGTGACGGGCCCTGAGCGGGTCACCCGGCAAGAGAACGGTATCTGCGACCAGCTTTGGGTCAGCAACAATATGGATGCTCATAGGCACCTCCTGCCCCATTTTTGCCCAGATGCGAATAAAGTGCAAGATGGGGTCTCCCAAAAGCCCTGTTGCTCTTTACCCGCCTGTGCTATACTGCCCACGCAATATGAAAACACAGACACAAGAGAAGACTTCCCTGATTCTCCACGGGCATTTCTATCAGCCCCCACGAGAGAATCCCAGGACAGGAATCATCGGCAAGCAGCTCTCTGCAAGCCCCTTCCCGGACTGGAACGAACGGATTCATGCTGATTGCTACAGTGCAAACAGCCACTCCCGCTATCTCTCGGGAGTACGAAGAATCCTCAGCATGACCAACAACTACGCCTATATCAGTTTCAACTTCGGTCCCACCCTTCTCAGCTGGATGGAGAAGCGACACCCGAATACCTATGCCCTGATCCAGGAAGCCGACCGGCAGAGCATGGAGCGGTTGGGCCATGGCAATGCAATCGCGCAGGCGTACAACCACTCCATCCTTCCCCTAGCCTCCAGATCAGATGCAAAGGACCAGATCCTCTGGGGTCTGGATGACTTTTCCCGCCGTTTCGGCCGTGATGCGGAAGGCTTGTGGCTTCCCGAGACCGCAATCAACCCGATGGTCATCGACTTGCTTGGGGAAGCAGGGGTGCAGTATGTCATCCTCTCTCCCTGGCAGTGCAAGGCACTCAAGACGGAAAAGGGTCAGATGGTTGAACTGGCCGGCAAGCCGGCCCCTTACGGCAGGCCGTTCAAGCTTGTGGGAGAGAAGGGAAACACCATCAACGCATTTTTCTACAACCCCCAGCTTGCCGAGGGCATCAGCTTCGGTCACTACCTCAGGGATGCAGACATGCTCTATGAGCGTTTGCTGACCATTGCCAAAACCGAAGGACAGCATTTGATCCATACGGCAACCGACGGAGAGATCTACGGGCACCACGAGCCGTACGGAGACATGGCTTTGGCAGCCCTGATCAAGAAAGTCCAGGATCGCGAGGATTTCCAGTTCACCAACTATGCGACGTATCTGGAGAAGCATCCTGCCACCGAAACGGCATATCTTCACGATGGTGAGGAAGCGAAGGGCACCAGCTGGTCGTGCAGCCACGGTGTTTCCCGATGGTATCGCGACTGCGGTTGCCATACCGGTGGGGATGATGGGTGGAACCAGAAGTGGAGAACTCCCCTGCGGCAAGCCTTCGACCA
>RZYT01000245.1 GCA_009930195.1 Spirochaetia bacterium
GGCGTTGGCAAATCCCTCTCACCGTCCTGCTTTTGGCGATTGTCGTCCTTTCCCTTGCATCCCCCTTCACCGGTTGGCTCTTCACCCTGGATGCACAGAATGTCTATGCACGTGGTTCACTCTTCCTGCTGTTTGCCAGCATCCAGTTGCTTTTGCTCCTCAGCACCCTCATCCCCTTGTTCGGGGTTTCAAGACGGAGTAAGGCCAAGATTTACTGGACCCTTGTCTTCTTTCCTGTCATCGCCTTCATCGGAGGCTTGCTCCAGTCACTTGTCTACGGCTTGGTCCTCATCTGGCCGGTGACCACCGTCTTCCTGGTTGCCGCCGCCCTGAACATCCAAAAGGAACAGATCGGCATCGACCACCTCACCGGCATTTCCAACCGCTTGTGGTTTGATGAGGCGCTGCAACGCTCCATCCGTTCCGCTCCCACCCAGAAGACATTTGCATGCATCCTGATGGACCTTGATGGATTCAAGCAGATCAATGACACGCTGGGACATGATGTGGGGGACCAAGCACTGCAGGAGATGGCTGGAATTCTCGGGCGAGTTGCCGGTCCTGATGATATCATCACCCGGTATGGCGGAGATGAGTTTGCTGTACTGCTGCACGACACCAATGAGACCTTGGTGCAAGCGATGTGCGACCGGATAGAAACTGAGGTTGCTTTGGGCAACAAGGGACCCAGCAAGCCCTATATGCTTTCTGTGAGCATGGGATGCGCCATCTATGACCCTGCAAGGTTTTCCGATGACAAGGCGTTTCTCTCCTACCTGGACGCTGCCATGTATGAGGAGAAGCGCACCAAGCTGAACACCAGACGGTGATGCTGGAAAAAACACCAGCCATGGGCTATGATGAAATTCAGGAGAAAACGCATGGGTGAAAAGAAGCATATACGAGCCGATTTTGTATCTGGTCACTACCAGTTCAGTACCGACAAGGGATCCAGTTTCGAGTTTGGCCCGGAAAGCGCTCCCTACGATTATCTGCTCGGAGCCCTCAGTGGATGCCTGTTCAAGACATTCGAGGAAGTGGCAGTGAAGATGCGCATCAGTTGGGAGCATGTCAGCTTCGAAGTGAACGGGACCAAGCGAGATGCGGTTCCCACGACCTTGGAAGAGGTTGTCATCACAGTCCAGGCAAGCGGGACCGACAACCAGCAGAAGTTCCTCAAGGCATTCGAAACAGCAACCCGCTATTGCTCGATCTACCAGACCATCTCACAGGTTAGCCGGATGAGTTGGTCTGTCGATTTTCTGTAATCGCCATGGCCAGCAACGGACGCTATACCACACTTCTGCTCTTCGAGGCGCTGGAGGAAGCTCTTAAGGCTTTGGTGGCAGAGGATGAGCAGGTACTCACCTGGCCCAAGGCCAAAATCAGCTACGCCCACTGCTTGGCAGGGCAGTTGCAGCTCAGCCTTCGTCGTGTGCTTGGTCTCTCGGAAGATAGTGCAAGTCCCACGTTCTTTTCCCTCCCCTCTGAGGTGAAGGTCGATATTTTTGTGCAAGGACTTGATGTGCTTGTTCACGACCGGAAAGGAAAGAATCTGCTCGGCTTGGTGTTTTCCACCGATTATCTGGGCAAAGCCCAGCAGGACTTGCTCCACCAGAAACAGAAAGAGGGGTGCAGGTTGGTATTGGGAGCGGCATTCCTGCCGCAGAAGGAGTACATCCTGCTCTATCGGCCCAAGCAGGAGAGTATGGAGTACCTGCACTTCAACCGATATGATGGAACCACCACCCTTCTCAAGCAACGGGAAGTGGAAGGCGATTCAGACGTCCGCCAATTGGTGCTGGGCATCAAGGAACGCAAGAAACGAAAGAAGGTAGTCAGCGAACCGGGTCAGTGACGCGGTGCCTTCCGGTCATCTTGTCCACTCCCCGCTTGTGGGCATCCTCACAGCCGTTCCAACTCTTGTCCATATTTTCTGACTTGTATTTCTGGGTCATCCAGTAGACATCCTTGGCTGTCCGATCGAGGTTCTCCACCTCCGTCCGGGTTATTGTACGTACAAAATCCACGTACAAGGATGAAGAAAGGGCTTCAGAAGCAGTTTCAAGCAGCAATTGGAAGTGGTGGAGACAGAACCCCTTGCCTTCGGCAAGCGCTTCACGAAAAGACGGGTCGTCCCCCCACAGGTAGCAGGTGGTGTAGAGATAGCGCTTGAGCCGTTCATCCATCGCCGTACAGACCAAGCAACCCTGCTCCCGCTTCTCCAACACATCGGAGAACGCGAGCACAGCCTTCTTGGCTTGTCTCGGGTTCTTGGCTCCCAACAGTGCGTTGATCGCCCCCTCTGCCTTTGCTCGGGTGGCGGCAAGATAGGTATCGCTCATCAAGGCGACACTCTGGGCTTTGTTTGCTGCACTGAGCATCTGCCAATGCTTGGTGCAAAACCCATGCTCATTCACCTTCACCCGTGTTTCGGGATTCATGACCGAGTTGCCAAGATAGAAGTTGATGGCATCCTTTTGCGCCTCACCCATCAGGTCACAGATGAAGCACTCGCTGTGGCTGTTCAGGCCGTCCCAGACAGGGATTGTTTCCAGTTCGATTTTCATGGTTCAGGACCCGCTTTTCATATGCATCAACTGCCTGAGCCTTGGCTCACTGAGCGGTGAGACCTCATAGCCGCTCCTCCCCAACTGCTCTGCGATGACCGTCATCTGTGCGGCTCGTTCGAGCAACTCAATCTTGTCGAAGGCTTCAAGCAAGGTACGTCCAAGGGTGACGGCCCCATGATTCTCAAGCACCAGCACATCGTGATCGACTGCCTGGACGGCCGCCTGTTCGGCAAGGTTGACGGTACCCATCAAGCGGTAGTCGACCATCACCGGGTCCTCAAGAATGTAGTACGACTCAGCGATCAGGTGGGTGTTGATGGCACACCTGCCCTCCTTGGTAATGGCACTGAAAGCTGATACATACGTGGGATGAGCGTGTACCACAGCGGAGAGATCGGGACGCGCAAGAAGAATGAGGCGATGCATCTCTGTCTCGATGCTCAGGCGCAACTGCGGGGTAAGGTTCTTCCCCCCCATGGTCACCACCGCAATGTCCTCAGTCCTGAGCAATCCCTTGTCCAAGGCGGAGGGGGTGATGCAGAAAAGATCCTCACTGATTCTCAGGCTGATGTTCCCCCCGCTAGCGGTGGTCAGCTGCCGATCGTACAAGCGGGTCATGAAAGCGGCAACCAGGTGCCGCTCGTGTTCGAATTGCTTCATATCCATGGGGCGAGTATAGCATGCAAGCCATAGCGTGGGAAAGTGAAAGCATTCTTGCCTATGCCTTGAGAAGGGAAACCCCTTTTGGTACAATGGCCTCTGTTCGAATACCAAGGAGACGTATCAAGATGAGGATGTCCAGACTCTTTTCCAAAACTC